>JADGCU010000011.1:0-33111 GCA_015228785.1 Candidatus Omnitrophota bacterium | reverse complement strand
TCGCCGAAGGCTCTCATGATCCATTGGGATGGCAAGACCTTGGGAGAATGGTGCGCTGCCCTGGAGGGAGCCGATGCGGTCCTTAATTTCTCCGGTGAGAATATCAGCGCCAGGCAATGGACGGAGCCGTATAAAAAGATCCTTCGGGATAGTCGTCTCGGTTCCACGAACTTGATTGTCAGGGCGATCGCTGGATGCCGTAATCGCCCTAGGGTTTTTATTAGCGGGTCGGCAGTTGGTTACTATGGTGATGCCGGAGAATCAAAGCTTGATGAGGGATCGAGTCTTGGCAGCGGGTTTCTTGCCGATCTGTGCCGCGATTGGGAGCAGGAGGCTTTAGAAGCTCAGAAGTGCGGCGTTCGTGTTGTTCTGGCCAGAATGGGGATTGTTTTGGGTCATGGCGGAGTTCTGGATAAGTTTATCCCGCCGTTTCGATGGTATGTGGGTGGACCGCTTGGGTCAGGCCGCCAGTGGATGTCCTGGATCTCAGGAAAAGACCTGGTCGATGTTATTCTTTTTATGATTAAGAACGATAGTCTCGAGGGACCGGTCAATTGTGTTTCTCCTAATCCTTTGATCATGAATGATTTTTGCAGTACATTGGGTTCGATATTGAAAAAACCGTCATGGATCCGGTGTCCTGTGTTTGTTCTTCGGGCAGTGTTGGGTGAGATGTCCGCTGTGGTTTTGTCGAGTCAGCGCGTTATGTCCAATAAGTTATTGGCCGCAGGTTTTAATTTTCAGCAGCCGCTTATGAAAGATGCCTTAGTTGACATATTCAAGGGCGCTTATAAATGAAAAAAACAATCATTGTTAATGATAAGATGCAGAAGGGTTATCGATATATTATCTCGGAGCCAATCGGCCGGAATCTTGATAGGGAATTCAAGCCAGAGCTGACGCCAAAACAAATGTTAGAGTTGGGCGTCTTCGGTGGAAAATACATGACAGATTGCCGGAAAGAATTTCCTGCGAGCTGGTTTAGGAAAGCTAAGCTTTGTACTGAGAAGCATGACCCGAACCTGAATTATTTCAAGGTGAATGCCAGTAAACCGTTATCGTATTGGCAAAAGAAATTTTGGATTTATCCAGAAGACCCGCGGGGATGGTTCCAATGGTACTGCCGGTATTACATGGGCCGGCGGTTGCCGGAAGAGGATCAGAGGCAGATCAGGCGCTGGAAGGCCATGGTCAGGCACGTTTCCCAAATTAAGAAGTATTGCGCTAAAGGCGATTTGTCCTGCCGGCCAAGGCATCGGCAGGCTGTGCTCCACTGGGCCTACGACAGCAGAAAGCTATAAGCGGAGAGTTCACATGGATCTTGTTCTGACAGCAAAGATAAAGCTAGGTATCAGCGCTTGTAATTTTGGCGCCAAGTTCCGGTATAACCGGGCCGGATGGGATCGTGTGGAAAGCCTTGGCCGCGAGAAAGATGAATATTCCTGGTCGCCGGTATGCCCTGAAGTTCTGGCAGGACTGGGTGTCCCCCGTCCGCCGGTTAAATTATCGGGCGGCAGTGGGGATGATCTGTGGGCAGGCAGCGCTAAATTGAAGAACAGGCTGGGAAGGGATGTATCCGAGGAGATCAAGATGGCCTCACTGGCCTCGATGGATGCACTTCATCGCGCAGGCGTCGATGCCTTCCTTTTCATGGAAGGCAGTCCTACCTGTGGAGTTTATCGAACCACCTTAAAAGACAAGAGACTGGGTAAGCCACCGGGCGTCCTCGGTTCACTGCTCTTAAAAGAGCGCATATTCTTGATTCCTGTGCTTGATCTGGAAAGTCCCTGGAAGTGGTGGGATCACACCCGTCGCCTTCATGCGTTCGTATGGCTTAAGAAGCTTGAGATCGCCTCAAAGAAAGATATTTACGAGGCGTGGCACGCGCTTAAATTTATTTGTCAGGAGATCGATCGTTCTTTGTCTGATGATATCGGCCGAGCCTTGGCCGCACTTCCGGGAAAACTTGAAGGTTTTGATATAGAATTATGGCGAGGGCGAGCCCTGGATCTTCTACGTCGGCCATCAACGTTAAAGCGTATTCAGTCCGTCATGTCCAAGCATTACGCGCATTATCGCAAGGCGTTTGGGTTGAAAGTGGTTGAAGCGCAGGCTCCCTCAGAAATGCTGGGCAAGGCGGCTTTTGTTTCAGAACTTATTAAGATGGAGCGTAAAGCCGCAGAACAGGGCTATTTGTTTGCCGGTCGACCGATCTTGTATAAACCCGGACGATAATGATGGATAAACTATTATGGCAAAGAATAATTCACGAACAGCAAGATATGCTTTGGGTAAATCGGGTATTACAGTCACACCGATTGGTTTAGGCACCTGGCAGTTTGCCGGAGGACATCGGGGCATATCCGGTTGGTATTGGCCGGATTTACCAGACCTGACAGCTCAACAGATCGTTAAACAAGCTTTGGACAGCGGCATCAATTGGTTTGATACGGCCGAATGTTATGGCAATGGACGATCGGAGAGGTTGCTTAGTGAATCACTTAAGCTGTGCGGGGTCAAGAATGGCGATGTTACGATCGTGACGAAGTGGTGGCCGGCATTGAGGGGCGCTGATTCAATCCGCCGGACCATTGACGATCGGTTGCGAGCCCTTGACGGATACTCGATCGATCTTTATCTGGTTCATCAGCCATGGTCGCTCTCATCTGTGAGCGCTCAGATGGATGCGATGACGGCGCTTGTTGAGTCTGGAAAAGTGCGTTCTGTCGGAGTAAGTAACTTTAGTCCGCATCTGATGCGGCTAGCTTACAAGGCTCTCAAGCGGAGGGGATTGCCGCTGGCAGTGAATCAGGTTAAATATAATCTTCTTGATCGGTCCATCGAAACCAACGGTATCCTGGAAACAGCCATGGAGTGCGGCGCCACGATCATTGCCTGGTCTCCGCTAGATCAGGGGATGCTGACGGGAAATTATCATGAGGATCCTTCCCGGATGAAGCGCCTGGGTTTGATGCGACGCAAGATGTACGGCTTCAATGAGGACAGAATTGAAAAGACGAGGCCTTTGATCGATACGCTTAAGAGAATTGCGTTAAAACACGACGCTACTATTTCCCAGGTTGCGCTGAGTTGGTTGATCCATTTCCATAAGGGAGCGATAGTAACTGTTGTGGGTGGATCAAAGCCGGCACATATCGAGGATAACGCCAAGGCGCTTTATCTTGAGCTTTCTTCAGGGGAGATGGCTGAGATCGATCAGGTTTCTTGTCAGTTTCGGCAGCATTAAATAGGGTGACGCGCTTTCCGGTCTCGTGAGATCATGGGGTGCCACTCAGGGCAACGATGGTGGATTTTGAAAAAGGAGTGAGAAATGCTCGATTGGAAGATATTTGCTATTGGATCAGCTTTTTTCGCAGGGTTGACGGCGGTGTTGGCGAAGGTTGGCGTTAAAGATGTTCCATCTAATCTGGCCACGTTGATCAGGACTATTGTTATTATTATTTTTCTGTTCTTGCTGGTTGGAATTCGACATGAATGGAAGAATCCTTTGATGCTTAACAGGAGATGCCTAGTGTTCCTGGTCCTTTCAGGGATTACCACAGGGCTGTCATGGCTTTGCTATTATCGGGCGTTGCAGAGCGGCCCCGCGTCAGTCGTTGCCCCTATTGACAAGTTGAGCCTTGCGATTGCGATCCTTCTTTCCGTTGTATTTCTTGGTGAACAGCTGAATATGTATCAGTGGTTTGGTGCCGGCTTGATCGTGGCCGGGACGTTTGTTATGATCTTTAAATGAGTCGGCAGAGCGTGAAGTTTACGTCAAGCATCGTTAATACCGGAGGTGAATTTATGAAGGGGTTTAAAGCGAACATTGAAAAAGATACTTTAGAGAATGGGAAGTTCCGTAAAGTGCTATACACGGGAAAACACACCCAATTGGTGTTGATGAGTCTTCGCCCTAAAGAAGACATTGGCATGGAAACACATGATGAAAACGACCAATTCTTTCGTTTTGAGTCGGGGGCAGGGAAAGTCATTATTGACGGCAATGAATACAAGGTCAGTGACGGCACGGCGGTCATTGTGCCTGCTGGCGCGGAACATAACATTATTAACACATCGGATTCAAATGAATTGAAGCTGTACACGCTATATTCTCCCTCACATCACAAAGACGGCATTGTTCGCACGACTAAGAAAGAAGCTGAAGCGAAGGATGAAGAATTTGACGGTAAGACTACGGAATAAATGGACAGGTTCTTCCTCTGTCCGCGCCTGATCCAAATATCTGATGGTTGGTTTCAGGTAGCGTAATTTGATAAAACTGTTTTGTGTTTATGTGTAACAGTGGGGTATATGAATAAAATCTTTCTTCAAACTTTCGGCTGCCAGATGAACGAGTATGATTCGGAGCTTGTCCGGGCGATTCTGTCTGAGGCGGGATACTCTTTTACAGAGGATGCGCAATTAGCTGATGTGGTTATGTTGAACACCTGTTCAGTCCGTGAAAATGCCCACCGTAAGGTTTACGGGTTGATTCATGATATTCGTCATGGCCATAAGGGAAAGCCGGTTGTGATCGGGATTCTAGGTTGTATGGCGACAGGACTTCGCAAGGAGCTGATCGACAATAAAAGTCTTGGGCTTGATTTTGTTGTTGGCCCTGACAGTTACAAGCGTTTGCCCGAGATTCTTCGAGATGTTTTTGAGAAACATGGTCAGGGTTATGATGTGACGCTTTCTGAATTCGAAACGTATTCGGATATTTATCCGACCAGAACGGGTGGCGTTAATGCCTGGGTTGCGGTTATGCGCGGGTGTAACAATTTCTGTTCTTTTTGTATCGTCCCTTTTACCCGTGGCCGTGAGCGGAGCCGCTCTGTTGAGAATGTTTTGGATGAGGTCAAGCGGCTTATTGGGGAAGGGTTTCAGCAGGTGACTCTCTTGGGGCAGAATGTTAATTCTTATCACCATGAGGGGCAGGATTTTGCTGCTTTGCTGGAGGCTGTTTCTAGGATTGACGGGATCAGGCGCATTCGTTTTACGTCTCCTCATCCTAAGGACTTTCCTGAGAGCTTGATTAGGGTTGTGGGAGAGAACCCTAAGATCTGCAAACATATTCATCTGCCGCTTCAGTCAGGTAATGACAGGATTCTGGGGCTTATGAACCGTCATTATACTGCCACAGGTTATCTTAATCTTGTTGAGAAGATCCGAAAGGTTTGTCCATCGGCAGCGCTTACAACGGATATTATTGTTGGATTTCCTACGGAGATAGCTGGGGAGTTTGAAGATACGGTGCGCGTTATGAAGGCAGTTGAGTTTGATTCAGCTTTTATGTTTAAATATTCTCCACGTCCTAATACTCAGGCGGCACGCGAGCTTAAAGATGATGTTTCGGAGGATGAGAAGACTTCGCGGATTATGCGGATCAACACGTTGCAGTCAGATATTTCTTTAAAGAAGAATAAGGCGCGTGTTGGCACGATTGAGGAAGTCTTGATTGAGGATGTTGAGAAAGCCAAAGGTGGTGTGGCATATGCTCGGAATGATGTTAATAAGGTTGTTGCTCTCCCGGCGGGTAATTTTCAGATTGGGGATTTTATGAGCGTCCGGATCATTCGGGCTACGCCTCATCAACTTAAAGGTGAGATTATATCTTGATGAGTGTAGGAAGGATATAATGGCGTATTAGTTTTAGCAATGTTGGTAGAAAGATTTCTATGAACGATTTAACACAGTTGAATAGTGTTGATCCGGAAACGATCAAAACCTTGCTCGGTAATTTTCAGCCTGGGGGGTTTAACTTGTGGTCTCTTTTGGGATCCTTTGTTTTTAGCGTGATTGGGTTTTATGCATTTTTGAATGGAAAGAAAGAGGCTTCCTGGAAAAGGATGTTTTTGGGGATTCTTCTTATGGTTTACCCTTATTTTGTTCCAGGAGTTTTGGCGACCTGGCTTGTGGGATTCGGGCTTTGTGCTCTTTTGTATTTCTGGAAAGATTAGGATTTCATGTTTCCATGGTCTTTTGTTGTCACCTATCATTTCTTGAATTCACATGTGAATTGATATATAGTATCCAAAATAATTAACCTTTAAAGAGATGAAAATGATCGCTTTTCACGAGATCACAGCTCAAGAACTATATGAGAAATTACGCAACATTCGCATTGGCGGGAATGTCTGTCAGTATTCTCTGAAGAAGTGTGAGGAGTTGACACTGCTTGTGAATGAGATCCAGCGGTTGAAAGTAGAAAAGAATGCGGTTATTTTGGTCCATTCTTACGCGAATCCTGAGATTGTTTATGGCGTTGCTGATTTTGTGGGTGATTCTTATAAGTTAAGCAGGGATGCGATCAATACGCACGCTAAGACCATCGTTTTTGTTGCTGTTCGGTTTATGGGAGAGACGGCTAAGATTTTGAATCCTGAGAAAGAAGTTCTTATCCCGGCCCGTGATCCTGGTTGTACGCTTGCGGATTCTATTACAGCTGATGATGTCAATCGCCTGCGGGTTCAGTATCCGGACCATACGTTTATTTGTTATGTTAATACGAGCGTAGAGGTGAAGGCTGAGTGTGATATTTGTGTTACTTCCGCAAATGTCTATCAGATCGTTCAAAAGATCCCGAATGACAAGATTTATTTTCTACCGGATAAGTTTATGGGGATGAATCTTGTGAATGAAATGAAACGTCGCATGATTGATAAGACGATTCATTTCTGGTCGGGAAGTTGCTATGTTCATGAGGAATACACGCGGGAACAGATCTTTAAGGTTCGATCTGAATATCCTGATGCCAAGATCGTGAGTCATCCGGAATGTAATGAAGGAGTGGTTGCTAATTCTGATTTTGTGGGTGGGACGGAGCAGATGCTGGATTATATGAGAAAAAGTCCAGCCAAGCAGTTTTTAATGCTGACGGAGTGCGGGCTTTCTTCCAGGCTTCAGTCTGAATTCCCTGATAAGGAACTTGTTGGAAGCTGTACCTTGTGTAAATATATGAAGTCAAACAGTCTTGAGGATATTCTGGGGGCGCTTAAAAACCCTCAGCCAAGGCAGGTTGTCACGATCCCTGAGGCTATTCGTCAACGGGCGGCGAAGTCGCTTGAGGCCATGTTCATGTATGCGGGGCAGGGATCGACTAGTGTTAAAAAAACGTGTGAATAATATGACCTTTGTTGAAACGCAATATGTTAATTTCTCGGAAACGCTGACCTTAAAAAGCGGGGCCAAGCTTTCTCCTATTACGGTGGCTTATGAGACGTATGGCGCGCTTAATGCTGATAAGTCTAATGCGATTCTTATTTGCCATGCCTTTACTGGGGATGCGAACGCCGCTTTTTTTCATAAGGATGCGAAGAAGCCTGGCTGGTGGGATGACATGATCGGCTCAGGAAAGGCCTTTGATACGGATAAGTATTTTGTGATTTGCCCCAATGTTTTGGGAAGTTGTAAGGGAACGACGGGGCCTTCTTCTATTGATCCCAAAACAGGAAAGCCATATGGCTTGAGTTTTCCTGTGATTACGATTCAGGATATGGTTTCTCTTGAGAAGCGACTGGTTGATCACTTAGGCATCAAGAAGCTTTTAAGTGTTGCCGGCGGATCCATGGGGGGGATGCAGTCGTTGACCTGGCCTGTGATGTATCCTGATTTGACCCATTCCTCTATTGTTATTGCGGCATGCCATCGACATACAGCGCAACAGATTGCTTTTGACGAGGTTGGTCGGCAGGCTGTGATCGCGGATCCAGATTGGAAAGGCGGGGATTATTATGGCAAGGCTATTCCCAAAAGTGGTCTTGCGATCGCCAGGATGATCGGGCATATCACGTATATGAGCGAGATGTCCATGGAACAGAAATTCGGGCGCAAACTCGTGGATAAGGAACAGTTGGGTTATTCTTTTGCCACGGATTTTGAAGTTCAGGAATACCTGGAGTATCGTGGTCAGAGCTTTGTGGATCGGTTTGATGCTAATAGTTATTTGTATCTTACTAAGGCTATGGATTATTTTGATCTGACTGAGGGCGGGAAGAAGCTGACGGATGTTCTTCAGCGCGTGACTGCAGATTTTCTTGTTATTAGTTTCACTTCAGATTGGCTGTATCCTTCGCATCAGTCGCAGCATTTAGTTCGTTCGCTAAAGGCGAACGATCTTGATGTGTCTTATGTGGAGCTTAAGTCAGACTATGGTCATGATGCGTTTCTTGTGGAGTTTGATGATCAGACCAGGATCGTATCGAATTATTTGGCAAAAGTTGTGAAAGAAAGAGTGGAGCGGGCATGATTCGCCTGGATTACGAAATTATCGCCAATATTATTGAGCCTGGTGCCAAGGTCCTTGACCTGGGTTGCGGCGATGGTGAGCTGTTGACACTTCTTCGGGAAAAGAAGGGTTGTCGCGGCACGGGGATCGAGATTGATGATGGTGAAGTGATGCGCGCGATCGAAAAGGGCGTTTCTGTGTCTCATGGCGATATTGGGCGGGATTTGGATGTTTATGCGGATAAGCGGTTTGATTATGTGATCTTGAATGAAAGTCTTCAGCAGATCATTAATATTGAGAAGATCATTGATGAGGCGCTTCGTGTGGGGCGGTATGTGATCGTTGGGATCCCGAACTTCTGTCATATTCGTGCGCGTATTCAGTTATTCTTTCATGGGAGGGTTCCGGTGACCAAGAGTCTTCCTTATAAGTGGTATAACACGCCGAATTTGCGATTTTTGAGCTTAAGGGATTTTCGTTCTTTTTGTTGTGAAAAAGGGGTAAAGATCGAGAAGGCCAGGTATTTGGCTGAGGGGCAGGAAGTGTCTTTGTGTACCAATCTTCTGGCGGATGCGGGGATATTTGTTCTTAGTCGTGGATAAGGTGTAGTGTATTGTTTTTGTTCTAGACCGCTCTCTGGGCGGTTTTTTTAATGAGGCCCAACTTATGGAGGCCTTTGGGCTGACATAAGTTGTTGGCCGAATTAACCCCGTTTCGCCGAGGGCGAAATCGGGGGAAAGAAAGAAGTATATGTCGCAAAATAAATTTGATTACGTGATTATCGGGGCAGGCATTGTTGGGCTTTCGATCGCCAGGTATTTGAACCAGAATTTTCCGCAGGCGACCATTTGTATCCTTGAGAAAGAGGGAGACGTGGGGGCCCATTCTTCGGGGCGCAATAGTGGAGTTCTCCACGGAGGGTTTTATTATACTGCCAACAGTCTTAAGGCTAAGTTCACAGTTGAGGGCAATAAGACCATGAAGTCCTATTGTCGGGCCAAGGGGATTCCGTTTAATGATTGCGGAAAACTTGTTGTCGCGATGGATGAAGGAGAACTAGAGCAGCTTTATGAATTGGAACGCCGTGGCAATCGTAATGGGTCCAACGTTAAGATGATTGATGTGGCTCAGGCGAGAGATATGGAGCCGGCAGTCCAGACATTTAAGAAGGCTCTTTATTCACCGGATACGGCAAGCCTTAATCCTCAGGATGTTCTTTTTGCGCTTAAAGACGATCTTTTAAAGGCGGGGGTTCAGTTTAAGTTTTCAACAGCTTATCGTGGTCATCAGGGGAATGTGGTAAAAACGATTCAGGGCGATTTCGAAAGCAAGAAGATTATTAATTGTGCAGGGCTTTATGCGGATAAGGTTGCGCATGATTTTGATTTTGGGAAGAAGTATACGATGATCCCTTTTAAGGGGCTTTATCTTAAGTATGCCAAGAACAAGACTGATGTGCGTATGAATATTTATCCAGTGCCTAATCTTAAGAACCCGTTCCTGGGCGTACATTATACAAAGACAGTAGACGGGACAATCAAGATCGGCCCCACAGCGATCCCGGCTTTCTGGAGAGAGAATTATTCATTTAGGGAACATTTCTCGTTCGAAGAGTTTGCCGAGATTGCTTATCAAGAGGCTAAGCTTTTTACGACAAATGCCTTTGGATTTCGGGATCTTGCTTTTGAGGAGATCCATAAATACGATAGGAATTATTTTATTAATCTTGCTACAAAGATGGTTCCCGTAGATCCCCAGGGTTTTGGGGAATTCACCCGTCCTGGTATTAGAGCCCAGCTTTTGGATAAGACCCGTCTTGAGCTTGTTCAGGATTTTGTCGTCGAAGCGGATAAAGATTCGATTCACGTCCTTAATGCTGTTTCTCCTGCCTTCACCTGTGCCTTTCCTTTTGCTGAGTTTGTCTGTCGTGAGTATGTCCTAAAGACATAAAGCCTCAGAGGGCGCTTATCAGCTTGTCATGTAAGTTAAATAAGTTAATTGACGACTTAATAAAAGGCTTGTATAGTTACGTATCGTTAAAAATTAATAAAGGAGCTTTTATGGATTATACGATCTCTGTTCAGCCCACCCCCAATCCTAATGCCATGAAGTTTGTTCTCAATGTACCTGTCAAATCGAAAGACAGTGCTGTTTACCGTCAATACGCGCAGTGCGGGGATAATAAGATTGCGGGAGATCTTTTGCGAATCGAGAGTGTGAGTGAGGTGTATTTTTCTTCGAATTTTATTACGGTGACCCAGAATGGCTCCGGAGATTGGGATGCGATTGAGGCGCGCGTGAAGAAGGTGATCTTGGGTGGGATCGGGGGTCATAATCCTGATTTTACATTGTCTGTTTCAGGAGAAGCCAAGCCAGCGTCAACCGGAGAATTGGCCAAGATCGAGATGATTTTAAATGCCACGATCCGACCGTCTTTACAGCGTGATGGGGGAGACCTTGAAGTTTTAGGATTGGATGGGAAAACGCTTACGATCCGATATGAAGGGGCGTGCGGATGCTGTCCGCATGCGGCCATGGGTACGCTTTATGCGATTCAGAATATTCTACGTGATCAGTACGATCCTGAGATCGTGATCGAAATGGCCTAGGAGGTGGCGGGATGATTCGTGTTCATAAGAAGATCAAATATGCCTTAACGGCTCTTAAATATATGAAGGCCAAGAAGCCGGGTGAATTGACAACGGCTAAGGAGATCTGTGGTCATTTTGGCATTCCTTTTGATCCGACATCGCGTGTTTTACAAATCATGGCGCAGCGTGAGATCCTTGAGGCCGTACAGGGCGCTTACGGTGGATATCGTCTCATTGCTGATCTTTCAAGGCACACGCTTTATGAGTTGAGTCTCATGATCATCGGGCCTTTTGCTATGACCGATTGTTCTGAAAAGGATGGAGCTTGTGAACGCATTGATAAATGTATTTTGAAGGATGCGATGGCGCGGCTCAATGGGAAGGTCTTAAAGGTCTTTAAGGATGTGAAAGTCAGTGAAATGATGTAATGGGGAGTTTGGGGAAGGATTTCTCCACTATTTGATATATGACAGACATGCCACAAAAAACAATTCCTGAATCCAGCTTGACGGGGGAGTATAAGTATGGCTTTTCGACGGATGTCGATACGGATACTCTGCCTAAGGGGTTAAGTGAGGAAGTGGTTCGCATTATTTCTCAGAAAAAAGGAGAGCCAGATTTCATGCTTGGTTGGCGATTGAATGCGTATCAGCATTGGTTGCGCATGGCCGAGCCGCATTGGCCTAACTTTTCCTATGAACCGATCGACTATCAGGATATCCGGTATTATTCTGCGCCTAAGAAGAGAACAGATACGCCTAAGAGTTTGGATGAGGTTGATCAAGAGGTTGTGAAAACCTTTGAACGGCTGGGGATTCCTTTAAGTGAGCAGAAGCGTTTGGCAGGGGTTGCTGTTGATGCTGTTTTTGATAGTGTTTCCGTAGGAACGACCCATCAAAAGGAACTCGAGAAGATGGGGATCATTTTTTGTCCTATTTCAGAAGCGGTTCTGAAACATCCTCAATTGGTTCAGAAATATTTGGGGAGTGTTGTTTCTTATAATGATAATTTCTTTGCGGCCCTTAATTCCGCGGTCTTCACAGATGGATCTTTTTGTTACATTCCGCCAGGAGTGCGTTGTCCTGTAGAATTATCGACGTATTTTCGTATCAATGCCAAAGAGACAGGGCAGTTTGAGAGAACGCTCTTGATCGCGGATAAGGGCGCTTACGTAAGTTACCTTGAAGGGTGTACGGCCCCCATTCGTGATGAAAATCAACTTCATGCGGCTGTTGTAGAGCTTGTGGCTCTTGAGGGAGCGGAGATCAAGTATTCAACGGTTCAGAATTGGTACGCAGGGGACAAGGATGGGCGAGGCGGCATCTTTAATTTTGTTACCAAGCGCGGCAAATGTTTGGGGCGCAATTCCAAGATTTCCTGGACCCAGGTGGAGGCAGGCTCTGCGATCACGTGGAAATATCCAAGTTGTCTTTTGATTGGTGATAATTCTGTAGGGGAATTCTATTCTGTGGCGCTGACAAATAATCATATGAAGGCTGATACAGGCACCAAGATGATCCATATCGGTAAGAATACGCGGAGCACCATTGTTTCTAAAGGCATTTCTTCCGATTATTCCAATAATAATTACCGTGGACTTGTGAGGATTATGCCAGGGGCTGAGAATGCCCGGAATTTCTCTCAGTGTGACTCTATGCTGATTGGGAATAATTGCAAGGCTAACACCTTCCCGTCGATTGAGATCAAGAATAATACTGCAACGATGGAGCATGAGGCCACGACGTCACGGATCAGCGCGGAGCAGGTGTTTTATCTGCAGTCAAGGGGTTTGACCAAAGAAGAGGCGATCTCTCTTGTTATCAATGGCTTTTGTAAGGAAGTTTTTAAGACTTTGCCGCTTGAGTTTGCGGTTGAGGCGGTGAAATTATTGGAAATGAAATTAGAAGGAAGTGTGGGATAAAAGAACGGAGCGCAGAGCAGCGAAAGCGAACTGGTATTTTATGTTATGTTCTTGGCTTGTCGCTAAACAGGAGTTGTATGTTAAACATTAAAGATCTTTATGCCAGTGTTGAAGGAAGTCAGATTCTTAAGGGCTTGAACCTCTCGGTTAAGGCGGGGGAAGTTCATGCGATCATGGGCCCTAACGGGTCGGGGAAGAGTACTCTATCTAAGATCATTGCGGGGCATCCCCAGTATACGGTAGATAGTGGCACGGTGGAATATGAGGCTGCGGGCCGGGTTGTGAATTTGTGTGAGCTTGAACCAGAAGCTCGTGCCAAAGAGGGCGTTTTTCTTGCTTTTCAGTATCCGGTTGAAATCCCGGGTGTTCCGATGTCCTTATTTCTTCGTTCTGCCTACAATGCGGTTTGCCGTCATCATGGTGTTGAGGAAATGGATCCTTTGGATTTTGATCAGTTTCTTCATGAAAAGATGAAAGTCCTGGAAATGGATGATAAATATATTGATCGTGCTGTGAATGTAGATTTCTCAGGTGGTGAGAAGAAGCGTAATGAGATCCTTCAGATGGCGGTTCTTAATCCTCGGCTGGCGGTCTTGGATGAGACGGATTCGGGATTGGATATTGACTCGATGAAGATCGTAGCAGGCGGTGTGAATAAGTTGCGCACTAAAAAGAATGCGATGATTGTGATCACGCATTATCAGAGGTTGCTCAATTATATTCAGCCTGATGTTGTTCATGTTCTTCATGCGGGACGGATTATTAAGTCAGGCGGTAAGGAATTGGCTCTGGAGGTTGAGGGCAAGGGATACGATTGGTTGATCAAATAATATGAAAACTGTTTTCCGTGGCACACAGCTATATGATGGATTTAAGGATTCCGGCGTGGATATTTCGGCGTTGGCAGATATGCCTTGGCCTACATTTAAGAGTGAGGAATGGAAGTATACAAATCTTACTGGATTAGGGGAGCAGTATTTTACGCCGGTAAGTCGATTCGAGGGAGCATTGCCTGATCGGGTCAAAGACCTTTTTATGCCAGGGGCAGTTAATTTTGTTTTTGTCAATGGGCTCTTTTTGGAACATTTATCAGAAACAGGAAAAATTGATCCTCGTTGGCAGGTGAAGACAGGCCTCGATGCGATGGGGTTTGCAAAATCTTCTGTTTCCGATCTTGCAAAGAATGAAACACCGGTCTTTCGGGCTCTTAATGAGGCGTTTGTAAAAGATGCGATCTTTATTGGTGTGCCTCAAGGGGTCAAGGGATGCGCTCCTTTTCATATTATTCATCTATTGGATGGGGCTGTTGGGCGGCAGGCTATTTTCCCCAGGACTTTTCTTAAGATTGGACGAGGCGCTGGGGCGATTTTCTGGGAGACCGTGGCCTCTTTTGATGAAGGGGAGTATTTTCATTGTCCTGTTGTGGAGGGGCTTATTGAGGAAGATGCTTCTTTGGAATACATACAGGCGCAGGGACATTCTGCGCAGGCGTTTCATATTGGATCTGTCCGTATCAGGCAGGAGCGTAATAGTCGGCTGGATTCCTTTGTATTGACCACGGGCGCCAGGATATTTCGGAATAATGTAAATGTGGTTCTTGAGGGAGAGGGCGCTGAGGCTCGCGTTAATGGTCTTCATGCCTTAAAGGGAGATCGACATGCGGACAGTCATACGTGTGTAGATCATGCGGCGCCTAACACCAGGAGCGATCAGCTTTATAAATGTATTTTGCAGGATAAGGCGCATTCGGTTTTTAATGGAAAGATCTTTGTCCGTCGAGAAGCACAGTTGACAAATTCGTATCAGTTGAATAAAAATCTCATCTTGAGTCGCGAATGTCGTGTCGATACGAAGCCTCAGCTGGAGATCAATGCAGATGATGTGAAGTGTACGCATGGGGCCACGATTGGTCAGTTGAATGACGAGGAGCTTTTTTATCTGCAGACGCGAGGGATCAGTAAACAAGAGGCCAGACAGATGCTTGTTCGTGGTTTTGTTGATGATGTTTTAAATAAGATAGTTAACCCTGATTTGAGGGCCGTCATCGGAAAGATGGCTGCGTTTTAATATGCTTTTTGATGTGAAGCGTGTCAGAGATGACTTTCCTAATCTACAGGCCCGGGGCCGTGATGAGAAGCCCATCGTATATTTTGATAATGCGGCGACGACCTTTAAACCCTGTCAGGTTTCCTCATCGACCCAGGATCATTATTGCCATCGCACGGCTAATATTCACCGGGGTGTTCATTATTTAAGTGAGCAGGCGACGGCTGATTATGAGGCGACTCGGGAGAAAGCAAGACGGTTTTTAAATGCCAGAAGTTTGAGCGAGATTGTTTTTACGAAGGGCGCGACAGAGTCGATCAATCTTGTGGCAGCATGTTGGGGCCGGACGTTCTTGAAGTCAGGGGATGAGGTCTTATTGTCGGAAATGGAACATCATTCTAATATTGTTCCGTGGCAACTTATCCGTGAGGCCACGGGGTGTGTGATTAAGGTGGTGCCCATTAATGATCAGGGGGAAATTATTCTCGAGGAATACAAAGGGTTGTTGTCCTCAAGAACAAAGATCGTGTCAATGGTCCATGTTTCTAATTCTCTAGGCACTGTTAATCCTGTTTCTGACATGATCAAGCTTGCGCATACGGC
Organism: Candidatus Omnitrophota bacterium; assembly: GCA_015228785.1. Classification (GTDB taxonomy): domain Bacteria; phylum Omnitrophota; class Gorgyraeia; order Zapsychrales; family Fredricksoniimonadaceae; genus JAAYZZ01. The sequence goes on along the minus strand of JADGCU010000011.1, from coordinate 17,720 downwards.
AGGGGCTCTCTTTTTGCTGGATGCGGCCCAGGGAGTGTCTCATGAGCCAGTCGATGTCCAGGCGCTTGATGTGGATTTCCTTGTTTTTTCAGGTCATAAGCTTTTTGGCCCCACTGGCGTTGGTGTATTGTATGGTAAGGAGAGTATTCTTGAAACAATGCCGCCGTATCAGGGTGGTGGCGATATGATTTTGAGTGTCACATTTGATAAAACGATCTTCAACCGTCTGCCTTTGAAATTTGAGGCAGGTACGCCTAATATTGCGGGAATTATCGGTATGGGAGCTGCTATTGATTACGTCAGGGGGCTTGGTTGGGCAGATATGATCGCGTATAAGAAAGAACTTCTGGATTATGGCATTCGGGCGCTGACAGCGGTGGAAGGATTGAGGATGATTGGGACGGCCAGGAATAAGGCGCCCATCTTTTCGTTTGTTCTTGAGAATATTCATGCGCATGATATTGGGACATTGATTGACCGTGAGGGGGTGGCGATCCGTACAGGGCATCATTGTACTCAGCCGGTGATGAAGCATTTTGGTATCCCGGCGACATCAAGGGCGTCATTAGCGTTTTATAATACTAAGGAAGAGATTGATATTTTTGTGAGGGCACTTGGGAATGTCATCAAGATATTTCATTAGAGGCTTATAGCGTATGTCTATTCATAATGATGAACTTTATCAGCAGGTGATCCTGGAACATAACAAGAAGCCTCGTAACTTCATGAAGCTGGAGCCGTGCTCTCATGAGGCGGAAGGGTATAATCCGCTTTGTGGAGATCACTTGACTGTTTATCTTCAGGTTAGCGCTGAGGGTGTTATTGGGGATGTTTCTTTCTTGGGAGATGGCTGCGCGATTTCCAAGGCCTCGGCTTCTATGATGACCGCAGGCTTGAAGGGGAAGACCGTTGATGAGGCCAAGGTTCTGTTCGATGAATTTCGCCGGCTTGTGACTAAAGAGCTCGATCCTGAAAAAGATATTCATCATTTGGGGAAGCTTACTGTCTTTTCTGGTATTTGGAAATACCCCAGTCGTGTTAAATGTGCCATTCTCGCATGGCATACCATGAAGGGGGCGATCGATCATGCCAAGGTTGTTTCTACGGAATAATTCTCTTCATTGTTGTTTCGGCTATCACCTCCACAATATTATTATTGAATAATTCTTGTAGTCGTCTAATATTTTGATAAAAATATAAGCGGCACATTCATTATGTTCCCATTTATAACTCTTTTCATAATAGGTCAATATGGCTCATGTTGATTCGCCGTCCAAGGTGGGGGTCTTTGAAAACACGTGGAAGCTTCTTTCTTTCTTAAAGATGGGAAGGGTGAACATGTGGTATTTTGCTTTATCTATTCTCTTTTCTTTATTATTCAGCCTTTCTGCGTTGTATGTTTTTCGACTTCTTTTTCCTTTAGTACGTGGCCTTATCAGTGGCGATTTCTCATATGTTCAAAATTTGTGGGGACTTTCTTTTTTTGTGCGGAAACTTCCAAATACTTTTAGCACATCCTCAAGTCTTTTTGTTTTGCTTGTCGTTTGGATTTATGCAGTGACGATCGCTAAGAACATATTTCAATATTTGGCTTCTTTGTCTACTCAGATTCAGGCGCGCATTGCGACCGTGAATGTGAGACAAATGCTTATTGAGAAATGTTTAGGATATGGGAAAAAGTTTTATGATCAGAATACTATTTCTTATTTACAATCCGTTCTTGCCAAGTCGACAAATCTTATTGAATCTCAATTTGGGTTGTTCCAGGCTCTCATCTCGCAGTCTTTGTTGGTGCTCGTTTGTGTTTTGGTGATGGTGACAATCTCATGGAAGCTGACCCTTGTTACGGCAGTGGCGTTTCCTTTGATAAGTCTTCTGACCCGCAGGATTATTCAGAAGATTCGGAATTTGTCTCAAGAACATGATCGTGTTCAGAAAAGTCTGAATGAGAAGATTTTTAATATGCTTTACTGTATGCCTGTGATTAAAGGCTTTTCTAAGGAGAGGCAGGAGATCGCTAATTTTTCCGCTGTCAGTGAACAGGAGATTGGGGAGTCGTTTAAGGTACAAAGAATGATGGCCCTTGCCAGACCGGTCGAAGATGTGGGAACCATGACGGGTATTTTATGTGTTGCTATTGGTTTGGCGTTTTTTATGCGTGTAGAGCATGTTCAAAATTCGTCGCAGATGATAGTCTTTCTTTATTTGGCGATGCGGGTTATTCCGGGAATCAGCGCGTTTAGCAATTTTAAACTTAAATCAGCGAGTGCGGCTGCGGCGTTGCGTGATATTGAGCATGTTCTTCAGCAGGATGGATCTGTGGTTGTGCCAGGGGGACAAGAGAAATTTACAGGTTTAACGAAGGGGATCGAAATCAAGGGCCTTTCTTTTCGATATGCGGCTAATCAACCTCTGGTTTTGGACAGAGTGAGTTTTTCGATAGATAAGCGCTCTATTTTGGCGATTGTTGGCCCCTCTGGTTCTGGAAAGAGCACGTTGGTTAATTTACTTTTGAGGTTTTATGATTGTCCGCAAGGATCTATTTTTGTTGATGGTCAGGATATCCGTGAATATGATGTGGCGACGCTTAGAAAATACATGGCTTTTGTGAGTCAGGAAGTTCTTTTGTTTAATGATACAGTTCGTAATAATATTCTCTATGGAACCTCCTCGGAAGTGTCTGATGAGTTTTTTCAGGAGATTGGGATGCGAGTTCATGTTCACGACTTTATTGATAAGATGCCTAACAAATATGATACTTCGGTTGGGGAGAGAGGATCGCGGCTTTCAGGGGGAGAGCGTCAGCGGTTGTCTATTGCGCGTGCGATCATTAAAGATCCTGAAATTTTGATCATGGATGAAGCGACCAGCGCTTTGGATTCTTCCACAGAGGCGCGGATCAATGATTTTGTGTTGGAGGTTGGCCGGGAAAAGACGCTGATCATTATTGCGCACAGGATCTCAACGATTAAAAAGGCAGATAAAATTATTTACTTGGATAAAGGGAAGGTCGTGGAATCTGGCACCTTACAGGAACTGATTGATAAAAAGGGGGCTTTTTATAAACAATGGGAGGCTCAGAAGCTTTAGATTGTTATCAGAAGAAACGGGGTGTTTCTTTGATCTATTGTTGAGAGGGTAAATATTTCATATTTTTATTGTTAAGCTTCCGTATTAGATTAAAATGTTTTGTAAAGGGTAATTTTATCAACGGGTTTCTTCAGAATGTATCAAGTGGTGAGCATAAGACTATGAACAGGAAGGGTGCCTATTGATGCGTGTTTTAGACCGTTGTTGTCTTATTCTGATGTGTACTGTTTTTATGTTTAGTCAGACGCCGATTTGGGCTGCAAAACCGAAACCTCAACCCGCATCAAAACAGAAGGCCCAAGAAACAAAAACTCCTTTGGGCGTGAGGCAACTTTCTGCGAAAGCGGCTTCTGAGAATAAAACTACAGTTAAGGACCTTCTTTCTTTTGATTATATTGACGCTGATTTGCCTACTGTTCTTAAGGCGATAGCAGCGTCATATGACCTTAATCTTATTCTTGCTACAGATATAAAAGGGAAGGTGACTGCTCAGTTAAAGGATATTTCTCTTGATGATGCGTTAAATGCTATTCTTCGCGTGAATGGGTATGGGTTTTCCCGAAGGGATAATATAGTTTATATCGTTCCTCAATCGGATGTCGATCTTGTTACGGAGTTTATTCCGTTAAGTTTTATGTTGGCCAAGGATGCTCAGGGTCTCTTGACCAGGATGATTTCAAAACGGGGAGCGCTTCAGATCAATGATGCGACAAATACTCTTATCGTGACGGATGTCCCTGAGATCATTAAGGATGTTAAGGAGATGGTCAAGGGGATCGATCAGCCGCCTATGCAGGTCCTGATTGAGGCTAAGCTTGTGGATATGAACACAACAGATGCCCAGAATATCGGGACGGTCTTGAACGCGACATATAGTCCAACGGGAAGTGACCTTGCTTCGGCAACGATAACGAGCGGGGGAAGCACCGCCACTACGGATACAAATACGACGACGACAATTACCGGATCGGGTTCAGCGGGGGGGGTACTCCAGTTGATTCCCCGTTTTAAGAAGTTTATTGATACAGATATGACCATCAACATGCTTGTTCAGCAGCAAAGGGCACGCGTTTTGGCGGCCCCGTCTATTGCGACCCTTAACGGTCAAGAGGCGCGGATTATTATTGGAAACAAATATCCTTACAAAGAATCTACCGTGACAAATACAACGACTACCCAGAGTGTCAAGTTCATAGATGTGGGAACGACGCTCAAGGTAACACCCATGATCTCACCTGATGGATGGATCACGATGAAGGTTCATCCGGAAGTTTCTTCCGCAACGCCTTCAACGGATGGTCCTGTTGTTTCGACTCGCGAGGCGGATGCGACGATCCGGGTCAGGGACAATGAGACGATTGTGATAGGGGGTCTTATTAGCAATGTGAACACAGCGTCTCAGGACGGAGTTCCTCTGTTAAGGTCTATTCCTATTTTGGGATGGTTCTTTAAGCAGCATGTGTCTAATGATGTCAAGTCTGAGTTGATGGTGTTTATTACGCCTCATATTATTCGTTCTCCAGGGCAGGAAGCGGCCTTTCAGGTCCCAGAAGTTTCCAATGGAAAAATAGTCAAGTCCGATATGCCTAATGAAGTTCGTATTGATCAGGCAGCTGTTTCTCCTGATTCCGAGATGCTAACAGGTCTTTTATCCTATGTCAGCGACCTTGAGAGTAATGCGGATATAAAGAAATCAGATAATCTTTATTTAAAATTAGAGTTGTTAAAGACCTATAAAACTATTTTGAAAGAGTTTCCTTTATCTGGAAAAAGCGACTACTGTTTATTCAAGATCGCGAATCTTTATGTGAAAGATTTTGGTAAATGTGGGGCAGCTCAGGAAGCCTTGGCCCAACTGCAAGACAGGTTCCCGCAAAGTTCTTACATTGACGCAGCCCAGGCTTTGGTTCGTGGATGCCCCAAGGAAGCATTTATTATTAGAGAAGATCCCCCTGTCAAAGTTCTTAAGAAATAGACTTCAACGAGGATTTTATTTATGTCAGCAGAAGGTATAAAAAAGAAGATTCTTATAGTTGATGATGAGCCGTCGAGTATCCTTATTTTGAGGTCGTGTCTTCAGAAGGATGGATTTGAGGTGTTTGAGGCGACCAATGGCTATGAGGCGTTATCCCTTGTTAAAAAAAACATTCCTGATTTGATTATTATGGATCAGATGATGCCCAAGATGGACGGGATTAAGACGGCTGGTCTTCTTAAAGTGGATACGCGTTTTTCTAAGATCCCTGTCATTATGTTGACGGCCAGTGCGGACAAGGCGGACCAGAGGCTGAGTGAGCAGGTAGGGATTTCAGCTTTCATGAATAAGCCGTTGAATACGGAAGCGATATTAGCAAAGATTAAAGTATTATTAGGGCAGGGGTAGTTTTTTGATGATGATGGTTGAGGAACAGCATGAATAAGTACGCCAAGAAAACTGTTGGGGAACTCCTTTTTGAAAAGGGGACTATCACTCGTGAGCAGTTGGAACAGGCCAGGAGTGAGGAAAAGAAGACGGGCGATAGCTTGTTTAAGGTATTGCCGCGACTTGGTTTTATTTCTCAGGAGCAGTTGGCAGATACTGTTTCAGAGCAGGCCAGTATTCCCCGTATTGAGTTGGGAAACCAGAAGATTGATCCCCAGGTCCTGGATTTGATTCCTGAGGATTTAGCGCGCAAGTATTCAGTTGTTCCCGTGATGAGGATCGCTAATAATTTAACATGTGCCATGGTGGATGTGTTTAATGTCCATGCTGTTGATGAGTTGGTTTTAAAGACAGGGCTTGTGATCGAACCGGCGATATCGACGGAAGATGAGATAAAGAAGGCCCTGGATGATCATTATATGGTTCGGGGGAACATGCAGGATGTGATCAAGTCCCTGGATGATAGTAAATTAGGTGTTAATGAAGGGGAAGAGATCGCGATTCATCGTTTACAGGATATTGGGGAGGAGCCACCGGTCGTCAAGTTTGTTAACATGATGATCTCTAATGCCGTTAATGACGGGGCCTCTGATATTCATATCGAACCTGAGGAGCGAACCTTGAGTATTCGTTTTCGTGTTGATGGAGTTCTTCATCAGCAGGCTCAACCGCCGAAACAGTTTCGGGCGGCTATTATTTCACGTATCAAGATCATGTCGAGCCTGGATATCGCGGAACATCGCAAGCCTCAGGACGGACGCATTCGCATGGAGATAGCCAACCGGCCAATTGATATTCGCGTGTCTTTTCTTCCGACGGTTTATGGTGAGAATGTGGTGATGCGCCTTTTGGATACGGGGAGTATTAATTTGGGGCTTGAACAGATTGGTCTTCTCAATGAAAATCTGACAAAATTCCGTGCTCTTTTAGATCGTCCTAATGGGATCATTCTGGTTACAGGTCCGACGGGAAGCGGGAAGACGACCACGTTATATTCTTCTGTCAGTACGATTAATTCCCCAGAGCTCTCTATTGTGACGATCGAGGACCCTGTGGAATATCGTCTGCCGGGCATCCGTCAGACACAAGTTGATCTTAAGGTTGATCTTACGTTTGCCCGTGGTTTACGAGCGATCCTGAGACAGGATCCGGATGTGATCATGGTAGGGGAAATCCGTGATGCGGAAACAGCTCAGATTGCTATTCAGGCAGCCTTAACGGGGCACCTGGTCTTGGCCACGCTTCATACTAATAATGCCGCAGGAGCTATTACACGTCTTTTGGATATTGGCGTGGAGCCGTTTCTGTTGTCATCTTCGATTATTGGGGTTGTTGCGCAGCGCTTGGTTCGTTTGTTTTGTAAGGCGTGCGATGGTCGAGGATGTAAGAGTTGTTCTGCGACCGGATACAAGGGACGTACGGGTATCTATGAAATGTTGGTGTTTAATGAGCAGATTCGTTCGCTTATTTTACGCAAGGCCTCTTCAGATGAGATCCATCGTGCGGCCGTTTCTCATGGCATGAAGAGCCTGCGGGATTGCGGTATGGAGAAAGTGGCTGAGGGGTTGACAGGAAAAGAGGAAGTTTTTCGTGTTACACAGGAAGAATAAGAGGAGTTAAGCTATTCCATTTGTTGAGTATTCTTATAAGGCCAGAAACAATACGGGGCAGGTCGTAACAGGTAGTTTGATGGCCGAATCCGAGCAGGATGTGATCGGCCAGTTACGCCAGCTTCAATGTACACCTGTTAAAATTGATCGGGGCGGATCTACTAAGGTTAAGATTGAGAAAGTTGTCAAGACTCCGCAAATTGCGGTAAGACCTGTTAAGACAGAGGATCTTTTAGCTCTTTGTATAAATCTTTCCAGCATGATCAGTGCCGGTATCACATTGATGGGCGCTTTGAATGTTATTTCTGGGCAGCTTGAAAATCCTTATTTGGGGGAAGTTGTACGGCGTGTCGCCAGGATGGTTTCTGAGGGGTCATCGTTGTCGAGTGCACTTGAGAATTTCCCTAGGGTCTTTTCAAAATTCTTTATCAACATGGTGCGGGTTGGTGAAATATCTGGTACCATGGACGATGTTTTAAAGACGCTGGCCGTGTTCCTTGAAAAACAGGATGATCTCAGGCAAAAGATTCATGGTGCCTTAATTTATCCAATGATTCTGATCGTGGCAGGGGTTGGTGTTATTCTTTTGATCATTACTTTTGTCATGCCACAATTTGTGAAGATCTTTGAGAAGGCGGGAATTGTATTACCATTACCTACGAGGATGCTTAATGGCGTGGGAGTATGGCTGAGGCATTATTGGCTGTTTTTTATTGGGGGACTGGTCGCTTTGTTTTTTTTGGTCAGGTATTTATTTGAGATCCCTAAAGTTCGCGATAAGTGGCAAAGGTTTATTTTAAGAGTTCCGGTGTTTGGTCGCTTGGGATGCAATGTTTTGGTGGCGCGTTTTACGCGAACGATGGGGGCGTTATTGAATGCCGGTGTTCCGCTTTTACAGGCGCTCACTATTTTAAAGGAAGTTATTGATAATAGCCTTTTTTCAGAAATTGTTCAGGAGGTACGAGACAGCGCCGAGAAAGGTGAGGGATTAAGCGGTCCTCTTAAAAAACATAAAGAGTTTCCCGCGGATGTGGTGTATATGCTTTCTGTCGGGGAAGAGACAGGTAAGATAGGACCCATGCTTAATAAGGCTGCTGATTTTTATGAGAATAAGGTTGAATATGCTATCAAAGGTCTGCTAGTATATATTGAACCTGCTTTTATTAGTATTTTAGGTGTTTGCGTAGGAGGCATTTTGGCCAGTGTTCTTTTGCCGATGTTTGACATGATCAAGACGATCCACCGTTAGTCAGAGAGACTTAATGTGTGGTATAATTAAAATGGAATGAAAAAACGAATAAAAGGAGACAAAGTATGAAAAACAAAGGTTTTACGATTCTTGAGATCCTGGTTGTGATCTCAGTCATAGCGATCCTGATCGGTATCGCTATCCCGCGTTTCAAGGGTATGCAAGATGAAGCGAACATTCTTAAGATGAGAGCAGAGTTAAGGACGATCCAGGCCGCTATTGAGTCTTACAAGAACCAGATCGGTGAGTATCCTGATGCAGTGGCAACGTTAGAAACGGCCAGACCACAAATCATTGAAACGGGCATGAAGAATGCGTATCTTCCTACTTTAGATTATGAAATCGCGCGTTCTACTGATGGTATAACTTATTATGTTGTTTATGGATTGCTGGATGCTGAAGCAACAGTAGAAATAGCTGATGCGGATGGTGCAGTAACAAAAACACCAGATGCGGATGCTATTTGTGTTACGAATGGGTCTGGTTGCTAGTAAGGTTAGGTTATTGGTTCCTTGGGGTTTTTGGTGATCCTAAGGTAATATTTTATTCGAAGGAGATAGTGTGAATAAAAAAGCATTCACTATACTTGAAATTTTAGTTGTTATTTCAATTGTTACGATCTTGGTCGGCTTCGGTTTAGTTCGTTTCAAGGGCATGCAGGATGAAGCGAATATTCTGAAGATGAGAGCAGAGTTAAGGACGATTCAGGCAGCAGTAGAGTCTTACAAGAACTCGATGGGAGTGTATCCTGATTCAGTGACAACATTAGAAGGGGCCAGACCACGAATCATTGAATCGGGGTTGAAGAATGCGTATCTTCCTACTTTAGATTATGAAATCGCGCGTTCTACTGATGGTTCAACTTATTATGTTGTTTACGGATTGCTGGATTCTGAGGCAACAGTATCGATAAGTGATGCGGATGGCGAAGTAACAGAATCAGCAGCTACGGATTCTCTTTGTGTGACGAATGGGTTTAACTGCGACTAAGGGCAGGTTACTGGTTCCACAAGTGTTTATTTTGTGAACTATATGCTATACTTTTCTTAAGGAGAAAGTGTGGGTAAAAATGCCTTCACTATACTTGAAATTATGGTCGTAATTTCAATTATTGCGGTGTTGATCGGTATCTCCATACCTAGGTTCAAGGGGATGCAGGAAGAGGCGAGTATTGCCGCGATCCAGGCAGAGTTGGCATCGTTTGATGCTGCTGCAAAGGCGTATATGGCCAATCATCATGGACAGTTACCGGAGTGATATAACAGGCAGTTGAGAGTCAATGCAAAGTGAGGAATTTATGAAAAAGCTCCATATGGTTTCTTTTCTATGCTTGATTTTCTTACTGTTTAATGTTGTATGCGTAGATCCGGTATGGAGCGGGATAGATGATCTTAAGGAATATTTCGTAGGGGCAGAAACGGGAACAGTCCTTTCGCCCACAGGCGTTAGTTCCCAAAGGTACAACATGTTTAATTATGTTGATGAATCCGGATCAACAAGATATACATTTTGGCTTTGTCTTGATGAAGGAACGTCTTGTACTATTAATCAGCAGACTAATATCCTTGAGGGCTGTGATTATGGTTGTATGTTTAAGGGAAACATTCCAAATGCTCAGGGGCAAACGAACAAGAATCATCCTTATAATTGATAATCTCTTAGACGATAAATTTTTGTCATGAAAAGCAGGCGAACTCTACGCAGGCAAGGGGTTTCGTTGTTGGAGATTTTGATCACAACGATCCTTTTGGTTGTAGGTGTCATTTCGGTGGTCAAAGCCCTGGCTAGTGGAACATCAGTAGATGCTAGTTCTGAAAACAGAGCTATTGCTTCCCTGCTTGCCCAGGAAAGGATGGAAGAGTTAATTAACACTTCTTTTCCTCTTCTTGAGGCAGAGGCCAGCGAAAAGGGGCCTATAGATGCAGACTTTCCTGAGTATCAGCGGGAAGTTGTGATTACTCCCCAAGTAGATAACGAGGGTCTTACGCTTGTGACGGTCAACGTCTATTGGACAGATCTTGATGATGAGTACACGGTGACCCTTCAGACGTATCTTGTGGATATGACACCAAGCTCATGATGAAAAGGCGCGGGTTTTCTCTTTTGGAGTTGATCCTGGTTATTGTATTGACGACTGTCTTGACAGCATCAGTTGTCTCTGTTTATCTCACGTCTATAAAGATTTGGAATGCGGGGGAGGACCGTACAGGGTTAAGAACCTCATTGGCCCTGTCCGTGGATATGATCACCCAGGATCTTTCTAACGCTACCAATATTAGTTTAGAGAATGTAGATAATAGTCTCTATTTTAATAAAGACGGACTCGGTTATCGTTGGTATTTGTACAGCGCTGACGATCCTGGTCAGGCTTATAATAATGACAATATATCGTATGATTTAATTAAGACCGTTGTGAATGATACGTATGTTTACGGGATGGGAACTGTATGGGCCACAGGGATTCAGCGGTCTGTCTTTGCTTATGCCAATAATCTTGTGACCGTAGACATGACGGCGACTAAAAACAGTACCATTGTTCATGTGCGTACAAAAATCAGGCCCAGGAATTAGTCATAAGGTCTTTCTAAATGACCATGTTACGAAAGCCAGCGCTTTTGAGTCCCCGCGGCAGTTTAATGCTTTTGACATTGATGTTCATGACCGTGCTGGGCGTCTTTGCGTCAACATTTTTGTCGTCAGTGATCAATTCTCAACGGATTACAGCCGGGCAGGTAAATTCTAAAAGAGCTTTTTATCTGGCTGAGGCTGGAATGAATAAAGCGATATGGTATTTGCTTCATACCGCACCTGACAACTCTCCTGGCGCTATCTGGCGCACTACAGGCACAACCCAAAATTTGGACGACAACGATCTTTCTCTCGGGACCTATACGATGACTGTTGCCTCATCAGGGGACACGATCACGATCACGTGCGTCGGAACGTATAAGGGCACGACGAGAACTGTTTCGAAACAGATCACTTTAGATTCTTTTACAAGTGCGCCGCAGCTTCAGTTAAGTCTGGACTCCAAGTCCGGCGGCACGACCCCTGACGTGAGCGGTAATAATTATACAGCAACGGTGGTGGGGAATCCTGCTGTTGTTGCGGGACGGATCGATAATGCCCTTAGATTTACTCCAGGAAAATATATCACCCTCGGCAATATCCTTCAGGATAGTTATGACAATATTACGCTATCGATCTGGATCAAGAAGGGCCCGCCTTATGTATGGGCGGATATATTAGCTCGAGGAGTTTGGGACACCCAGGATGGGATATCCATAAATACAAATTATACTTATAATGGCGTATGTTTTGGGCATTATGACCATAGTCTTTCTAATCATTATATGGCTTGTGATGCCTCCAGAGGTGTCCAGGACAACAAGTGGCATCATATCGTGGGGGTCATGGAGAAGAATGGCGCGACCTACGATTATAAACTTTATATTGATGGTTCCTTGGCAGCGATAGAGACTGGCTCTGCCTGGGGGTTGACCGCCACCTCGCTCCCTTGGAGTGTAGGGGCCAGATATGACGGTTCCTGGGGTTTTAGCGGTAGTTTGGATGAGGCGCGTATTTATACACGGGCGCTTTCGGCTTATGAAGTCAAAGATCTTTATGAAAAGGGGCTTGGGATTGTGGGGTGGTGGAAACTGGATGACGGTTCTGGCTCGCTAGCGGTTGATGGTAGTTTATATGGAAATAACGGCACGCTTGTCAATAGCCCGACGTGGACGAATGGGCAGATAAACGGGGCATTGAGTTTTAATGGGACCCCAGGTTGCGGGAGCAGTTGCGGAAACTATGGAGTTGTTACAACTGGGGACGTGGCCCTTTCTCAAAATATATCTGTATGTGCTTGGGTTTATCCCAAATTAAATGAAGTTAAAGAAATTGTTATTCATGGAACAGGGGAAGTTTCTCCTGTTGCGTTTGAAATATACCAAGAGGGGTTGGCAATATCATTGCGTGGGAATAGTTGGACGCAGATGAGTTCGGGGTCGCTCTTGAACCTTAATGCTTGGAATTTTGTTTGCGGAACGATTAGTTCAACAACCGGGCAGATTTATCATAATGGTCTTGTAAAGACCACAGGTACAGTTGCTCTTCCATCAACTAGTGGAGCCCATGTGAATATAGGTGCCTACGAGAGTGGTGCTTGGGGTTTTAACGGTTATATTGATGATGTGCGTATTTACAATAGTGCTTTGAGTGGTAATGAGATCCTCCGGATGTACAGGGAGGGTCATCCGGCGGGTTTGAGGGGATTGTGGTATTTTAACGAGGGGGCAGGAACCTCTGTTGTGGATAACAGCGCAAATGCGTATACAGCGACACTGGTGAATTCTCCTTCGTGGACAAATGGTGTTCAGAGGGGGGCGATCAGTCTTAATGGGAGTAATCAGTGTGGAACTGTGAGTTCAATCCTTTCCTGCGCCTCTGCGAACAAGGTGACGATTAGTAGCTGGGTATATCCAACAAGTTTTGCTGCGTATAATTCCTTGGCGTATACACATAATTCAAATAATGGCTGGTGGCTTCAGACCTTGACGGCTGCTGATACGGGAGCTGGATATATCCGTTTTGGGGCAGGGGGGCAGTATGTGAATTCAGCCTCAGCGATCCCGTTGAATCAATGGTCACATGTGATGGGAGTTTTTAGCGGATCAGATTATAAATTGTATATTAACGGGGCCCTTAATAACACAAGGACTCAGTCTGCGACCATTAGCGATGCGGGACTTGTTAAGGTTCTTGGGGCGCAAACCTCGACTTGCAGCTCCCAAGTTGTGAGCGGACGGCTTGATACGATGCGCATTTATAATACGGCGCTAACAGCCGCTCATGCGCGTTCGTTGTATGATGATGCGGCGCTCGTCGGCTGGTGGAAATTTGACGAAGGATCAGGAACGATCACCGCAGATTCAAGCGGTAATGGCCATGCAGGTACGCTGGTAGGTAGCCCAACCCGGATCGCAGGCAAGGTGGGTACGGGAGCGGTTCGTTTTGATGGAACTAATTATATCGACGTTGGCAATATCGATCTTTCTTCCAGCGTTTACACTATTGCGACTTGGGTAAAGACGTCTGATCCAGGACAACAGGATGTTTACAGGATGTGGTTCTCAAAGGCCGAGTGGCCCAATAGCAACCCTTTTGAATTATACATAGGTAGTGGGGTGGAAGGCGGCCACAGTAATAGTCCTGTTTTTATTGTTTGGAATGCGGGTACTGGTAATGTTGATATTGATAATACAAGTCTTAATTTGAGAGATGGTTCTTGGCATCATGTTGCGGCGACTTATCAGAATGGCCAACAGCGTTTGTATTATGACGGGGCGTTAGTTGCTTCTGCCACCTTTGCGGGTCCGTTGCCGAGCAATTCTTCTTCGGTGACAATCGGTGGAGGTGAGTACGGTTCTTATCATCATAAATGGATCGGGGACGTTGATGAAGTGCGCCTTTATAATCGTGTTCTCTCGGCGGATGAGGTGCTTCGTCTTTATGAGGAAGGTGGTGCGTCATCATCTGCAACACAGGCAACGTTTGTTAATGGGTCATGGCAAGAATAATAAGAAGAGGTTTTTTTTTGTTTACCAAAGCATGCTATAATACAAATCAACGCAATTTAGGAAACGGTGTTTATGGTTGAAAAAAACAACGTGATGCCTCCAAAAGATAAAACTTTCCTTTCTACAGAGATTCTCGATCTTCAAAGGACCCTCGAGGAGGGAAAGACGGTTATTGGGATTGATATTGGCGTCAGTTCTGTCAATGTGGCGCAGACTGCTCTTCATCATGGAAAACCGACTTTGATCAAGGTGGCGGTTGAAGATATTGCGTTGGTTAATGAACGGGAACGGGATACGGCCGCACTTGAGGCGTTAAAACGGGCGTTATCTAAATTTAATACGCGGCTGGCGGATATCATTTGTGTTTTGCCCAGTAGTCAGACAGTTATTGAGACTATTGTGATGCCGGTGATGCCGTTGGAAGAGCTGGCGGAAGCGATCAAGCTCGAAGTCAGCAGTTCTCCTCATTTTGTTCTGGATAGGCCGGTTGTGGATTTTAAGGTTATTGGCCGTGTTGCGGATAAGGGTGTTCAGAAGGTCAATGTTTTGGTGGCCGCGGCGCCGAAGACGGCGGTTGATGATCTTTTAGCGAATTTTATTGTCCAACAGGCCAAGCCTTTGGCCGGGTTTGATCGGGTGATTTCTAATCCCGTGGGAATCAATGTGGATGCTGTTGTTCCTTTATCGGTCGCTCTTGAAAATATTATGATGAAATCTAAGTTGCGCATGGATGAGACCATGGCAGTTATTGAGATGGGGACCATCGCAACGGAACTTAATGTTTATCGCAATTCCCAATTGGAGTATTCGCGCAAAATCCCTGTCACAGGGTATGATTTTACGCGTAGTTTGACAACGGCTTTATCCACCAGTGCCGGCAAGCTTGAACTCACGATAGAAATGGCTGAGGAGATTAAGAAAGAATATGGGATCCCGGCGCCCGGAGAGAATTTTCTTATACAAGGCAAGATCACATCTGGTCAGGTTTTATCCCTGCTTCGTCCGAAACTTGAACAATTGGCATCCGAGATCAGCCGGTCTTTTGATTATTATCAGGAAAAGATGCGCTCAGGACGAGTCGACCGGATTATTATCTTTGGCGGTGGTTCGCGCTTAAAAGGGCTTCCTGAGTTTTTGAATGCGGAATTGGGGCTTCCGGTAGCTTTAGGCAATCCTGTTCAGGATGTGGAGCTTCTTTATGATGGTGTATTGCCCAATCGAGATGAGGCGCAGCGTCTTGTTGAGGCGATCGGTGCCTCTTTGGGTGATATTAAGGGCATCAATCTTGTCCCTGCGCCTTTGAAAGAACGGAAGAAGCGTTCTTTTGAGCGCCTTCTATTGGTGGGAGGAGCCATTGCGTTCTTTGCGGTCCTAAGTGCTTTTTATTTTATCACGATGGCCAGGACGAATTGGGCAAAAGCGCGCGTTCAGGTTGCTATGAAAGAATGTCAATCTTTGGAACCTAAACTTCTCGAGCTAAAGAACGGACTTCTTTTGAGAAAAATGATTCGTAATCGTCCGGATTTAGGTGGTTTTATTAAGCAGTTGAGTTATTTGCCCTCTTATGTTTATTTGACAAAGTTGGACTTTAAAGGTGGCAAAGTGGACATGGCTGGTTTTGTTGTGGGGGCAGATAAGGGGGTCAGAGAGGTAGCGGAGCAGTTGGCTGAAGATTTTGGGAAAGGAATTATGCCTGATGCGAGAGTTTTGCCAGGACAAAAAACCGTTCCGGGAAAGGCTACCGAGCTTTTTCAAATTCAAGGCCGTCTCGGCTCTGGAGGAGGGAGGCAATGAATATTAAGGTAAATCTAAAACCTTTGATTCCTGTGGGAGTAGCGGGTGTTGCCATCCTTTTAACTTTGGGCACTTTCATTTTGTGTCAGTCTTTTTTCAAAGTGATCGCAGCAACGAGTAAGCAGGAAGCGGCTTATGTTCAAGAAGCTAAGATGGCTCGTGACCTTCTAGCGACCAAGAAGATTTCAAAGATAGGGATCAGTTTGATTGATCAAAGTAAGATAGCATCTGTTTTGGAAGCCCTTAAAAAGGTAGCGGCCAAAAATAAGGCGTCTTTAAAGACTTTACGACCGCCGTTTACAGCCAAGGATGAGGGGGTTTTCTTTAGCAAGGTTCTTTTCGATATGCGGGTTTCAGCGTCTTTACAAAATTTAGGTAATTTCTTGACTGGTGTTCGAAATATGCCTGAGGGGCTGATTGATGTGGAGGCTCTTCATTTGGAGCCAGATAAGGCGAATGCGAATCTTGTGACAGCTAAAATAACATTTGTATTATTTGTGGCGAGAAATTATGGAAAAAAATAAACGAATTGTTTGTTCGGTTCTTGTATTAATGATGGCAACTTCTTCATGGGCGCTTGCGCAGAAAACAAGCCCCAGCGCCCAACGTAAATCACATGTCAAGGCCGTAGCGCCTTTGCCAAAGAAGACAGTTGTCAGCGATTCAAAACCGATCAAGGAAGTGGCACCAGCAGTTTTGGTAGAAAAATCTTTTGTGGGGAACGCGGAGTTGATTCGTTTGATTGAAGAGGATAATGATTCTTCTGAAGTGGTTCTTGATGCAGCTTGGGGAGATCGTAATCCATTTGATAGTAAGGTAATCAATACGTTGCCTGATAAAGTTCTGGTTGAAAGAAAGGTAGATATTGACAATAAGAAGTTTATTTTGAGCGGGATTTTGTGGAAGGGTGGTCAGCCTAATGCGATTATCAATGGTCAGGTTGTTGGGGCAGGTTCTGTTGTTATGGGGTTGACAGTCCAGGAAATCAAAGAGAATACAGTCGTGTTGGCAGATGGTACTAGGAAGTTGGTCTTGACTCTTAATAAATAATTTTTTCCCTCCTTGTGAGTTTCTGAGAATTTATTCCCTTCGTTATAAGAAATCTTGAGTATTTACGTAAATTGCGCTAGCGGCGTTTTATGACGCATTGGCATAGATAGGTGAGACTTCCTGTGGTGTTGGCAACGCAGCGCAGCAGAAGTCCTGGGAAGGTCAGGAAGATTTCTACAGGATTTTTCTGTCTTGGGCGGATGGCAAGATAAAGGACGAGGAGAACATAGACCATACATAAGATGATCGCGATCTGGTAAAGAAAATATTTATGTAAGGAAAATCCTGTTAGCCCTAAGGATATTGCGCTTAGGATAATCCACGCCCCATAGCTGATGAAAGGGAATTTCTTATGTTTAAAACGGGCGTATGCATTATTGTAGCCATAGGCAAATTGTTGTAAGAGGGTTGATCGAAGTGTTGATCGGCGAATGTGGGATACGTGAGCCTGCTTATTATAGAAGATAGTTTTTCCTTCTTGGAGGCAAGACATGCACAAATCTGCATCTTCCCCGCCAGTTATTCTTTCATCGAAAGGGTGGCGTAAGGCAAATTCTCGGCGGATTGCCATGTTGCATCCGGGAGCTTCCTGGATGATTCCAGATTCCTTTCCAATAAAATTCTCACCCATATTGACAAGTTCCCAGTAAGTTGAAGGTTTCATATCCTGTGTTCTTCCGGCTGTGATCATGATGGTGAGGTCTTCATGGAATGGGCGGATAATCTCTGAGAGCCAGTTGGGATGAGCTATACAATCTGAATCAATGAGGGCGATGAACTGTCCTTTACTTTTTTCAATGCCTCGATTGCGTGCATAGGCGGGTCCGCAATTTTTGTGCGTTCGAATGATAGAGAGGCGATCGTCCTGAGGGATGGCCTTGAGAACATCTTCTGTTCCATCTGTGGAGCTGTCATCAATAATGATG
>JADGCU010000010.1 GCA_015228785.1 Candidatus Omnitrophota bacterium | reverse complement strand
CTTTATCCTTGTATTCCCTGCTGAAATGTTCCACTTGAATCCACCGGTCCGGTCCTATTCCGATGGCCGCAGCCTTGAGTAAATACATGCTCGAGCCTACGGGGTAATCGTCAAACATCACGCCTGGGGGTGAAATCGGCTTGATTTCATTCCAGAGCTCCATGCGCTGGGCGTCCGAAAGACCAGGCTCCTGGAAAACGACTCTATCTTGTTCTTCGATCAAAGCCATGTCTTCGATGGTAATGATCCGCTCATCATCAGGAATATGACGGGAGAGAACGTTAAGCAACGTCGTTTTTCCAGATCCTGTCGAACCGCAAAAAACAATATTTAATTTAGCCTTGACCGACGCGACCAGAAAATCTGCCATAGGACGGCTCAGCGAATTGAGATTAATCAAATTCTCAATCGTTTGAATATCTCTTGAGAATTTACGAATGGTCAACACAGGTCCCACCAAAGAACACGGAGGCAAAATGATATTCATACGAGATCCATCAATCATAGAAAAATCAACATAGGGAGAAGATTCATCAACTCGCCGTGAAGTCCCTGATGCCGCAATGATCTTTTGGATCGTGTGCAGAAGCTGTGCATTATCTTCAAATTTGATATCCGTAAGAATGATCTTCCCTTTTTTCTGCATATAGATCTGCTTAGGACCATTGATCATGATCTCGGTCACTTCATTATCTTCAATAAGCGCCCTGATCGGTCCGAGACTAACAACAGAGCCGGCGATCTCGCGGATCAACTTAGACCTGTCCTCAAAATTAATAGAAATTTCACCAACGCGACAAACCTGGGTAATCGCATTGTCAACGTATAACCTCATCTGATCATCGTTCAGCTCATCTTTAACCTTGATAAAGTCAGTATTCGAAATCAGGTGTCGATGCAACCTGTCTTTCAAATCACTATAATGAAGTGTAATGGCCATGCCGCCCCCTATCCTTTTAAGAAATGAACAACCCGATCGATCAATCCGATCCGCTCAAAATCAACATAAAAGACAAACGCTGCCAAAACTATAATAAACGCAAACCCTACCTTAGCCATCAACTCATCTGTCTTTAACGACAAGGCTCTACCGCGCATCTTCTCAAGACCCAGCAAAAACAGGTGCCCGCCGTCCAAGGGAATAATAGGTAAAAGATTAAAAATAGCCAGACTCGCACTGATAATACCAACAACATGAAGCAAGAATGAAAGCCCAATGGCAACGGCAAACTTAATAATAAAGAAGATCCCGATCAGCCCCGTCATCCCTTCTTTCGCAGAACGTTGCCCCGTAATAATTTCCCACAGAGAACTATATGTCTTTCCCGTTATCTTCCCTAATTCCCCTGCGGCCTGACCTAAGGATGCCACAAAACTATACTTACGGATCACAAGTTTATCAGGAGAGTCAATCTTTCCCTGCTGAACACCAATTTGACCGACCTGCTTTTCACGTCCAAAAATATCTTTTGTTGTCCGTAGCTGCGGCGTCACTAATAGAGTTTTGATCTCCCCATCTCTCATCAATGAAAACTGAAGTTCCTTGCCAGCAGAATGCGATACCTTCTCCTGCATCTCACCCCAGCTGCCGATGGAAGTTCCATCGATCGCCATGATCTGATCCCCTTGTTTAACTCCCGCTTTCTCTGCCGCAGACTCCACAACAACCTGCTCCACCTTGGCTGGAACAGCTTTATTTGTCGCCTCCATATCAACATAACCAATCATAAAAACAATGACAAAACAAAGATACGCAAAAATATAATTGACGATCGGCCCCATCAGAATGATCCAAGAACGGTGCCCGATAGATTTTGAGAAATACTCATCGCTCACGCCCTTACACTGAGTACGATCATCTCCTGCCATTTTCACATAACCGCCAAGAGGAATAGCACACAAACAATACTCGGTCCCCTCCCATACCCGAGAAAAAAGCTTAGGACCAAACCCAAGAGCGAATTGCTCAACCCTCACCCCCATCTTCTTTGCAGTAAAGAAATGCCCCGCCTCATGAACAACGATCAACACACTCAAAATTAAAACAAAAATCAAAAATACCATACCTATCCTTTAATTAATGCCAATGCCTTGGCTCGAGCCCAGACATCAGCGCGTTGAATATCTTCAAGAGAAGGCATCCCTACCTTCTCATGCGCTTTAACAACTTTCTCAACAATTCTTACAATCGACAAGAACTTTATCTTCTTTAAGAGAAACGCCTCAACCGCTACCTCATCCGCAGCATTAAGAACTGCTGGAACCGTACCCCCCTCACGAGAAACATGATACGCCAAGGCCAAAGCCGGAAACCTCTTCATATCCGGCTTCAAGAACGTCAATGCCCCCAAGCCAACAAGATCCAACCCCTTCATCGCTGTTGACAACCGCTCAGGATACGTCAAGGCGTACTGGATAGGAATCCGCATATCCGTCACCCCCAACTGAGCCATGATCGACCCATCCCCATATTCGACCATAGAATGAATAATAGCCTGGGGATGAATAACCACATGAACTTGCTCCGTCGTCAAACCAAAAAGCCTTTGCGCTTCGATCACCTCAAGACCCTTATTCATTAATGTTGCAGAATCAACAGTGATCTTCGCCCCCATAGACCAGCGAGGATGCCGCAAAACATCCGCAACAGTAAGATTGTCATAACGCGCTGATGGAATATTCCACAACGGACCACCAGAAGCTGTCAAATGAACCTTCGCAAGATCACAACGCCGTTGCCCCTCCAAACATTGAAAGATTGCGCTCTGCTCACTATCAACAGGGATGATCCTAGCTCCACTTTTACGCGCCGCAGCCATAATGATGTCACCTGCCATCACAAGGGCTTCTTTATTAGCAGGCGCAACAGCCTTACCCGCCTTGACCGCACTCAAGAAAGGCTTAAGCGCCGCTGCCCCAGTCATCGCGATCACAACGACATCTACATCCTTACCCGAAACCAGGCCGGAAAGGTCATTCTCAACATCAAAGAACCGGGATGAAGGCAAACCGCATCCCCTTAACTGTGATATCTTATCCCCTGAAAGCGCCACTTTTCTAGGAGAGAACTCCTTGATCTGCTCGCGTAAAACCGTGACATTATTCCGAGCTGTCAAAAGCGTGACTTCGAAGCGATCCGGATAACGCCGAATCACATCAAGCGTATTAAGACCGATTGAACCTGTTGAACCAAGGATCGCAACGCGTTTCTTTTTCATCTACCAACAAAAAGATTCAAGGTTGAACTCATATACAAATAAAATGCTGGAACAGAAAACAACAAGCTATCGATCGAATCCAGAATCCCTCCCATCCCGGGTATAAGATGGCCAGAATCTTTCACATTACAATCCCTTTTAATCAAGGACTCCGAAAGATCCCCCAACTGACCTAACCCACCAAAGAAGGCCCCCATAATAGCCACAAAACCTAATGTAAAATGAGGAAGGTTCGGAAGCCATACATGACACAAGACAGCCGCAATAGAACTTGTCACTATTCCACCGATACAACCCTCGATAGATTTATTAGGACTGACTTTTGGCAAAAGTGGATGTTTGCCCAACCACGAGCCAAAAGTCATGGCTCCGATGTCCCCTGCCTTGGTGATCACAATGATAAAAGCCACAAGCTCCGCCCCTGCGAACCCGGGCAACAAAAGACGGGTCTTCACGATAAAACTGAAGAACCATGACACATAAATCACACCAAATAATGTCGTTGACAATCCCACGACCGCATTTCGATTATCCTCCCTCCCAAACTGGAGCAACAAAATTAGCAAAAATGCACACACGATAAAAAGAAGCTCCCAATTTCTGGTCAACTCAAACTGAAAAAAGATAGAAAGGGGAATGAGAATTCCTATAAAAATACCAACATAACTATAAATAGGAATCCCCTTCCTCTTAATCATATGAAAGAATTCATAAAGACCTCCCACCGTAAGCCCACAAATAAAGACAATAAAAATCCATTGGTTAAGAATGGCCAAGGTCGTAATCACAAAAATAATGATCCCGCTAAGAAGTCTTTGCCAACTCATGCCCCACCCCCCGAAACCGTCCTAATACTACCAAATCGACGCTCACGCCGCTGATAATCTCCAATGGCCTTCTCAAGCTCTGCTGGTGTGAAATCAGGCCAGTATTTCTCTGTGAAATAAAACTCAGCATACGACAACTGCCACAATAAAAAATTACTGATCCGCAGCTCTCCAGATGTCCTGATCAAAAGATCAGGATCAGGAAGCCCCTTGGTATACAAATGATCACTAAAAACATTTTCATTAATGGCCGAAGGCTCAAGAGATCCCGCTTTAACTTCCTGAGCAATACCGCGGACCGCATCTAAAATCTCCTGTCGACCACCGTAATTGAACGCAATATTCAATGTCAGCCCTGTATTATCTTTTGTATATTCAGCCGCTTTATCGAATGTATGTAAAACAAACTTAGGCGCCCCATCCCTGCTTCCGCACACACGAAAACGAACACCATTATCATGTAATTTCCTAAGTTTCTGCTCCAGGACTGTTACAAGGGTCTGCATCAACATAGACACCTCATCCTCAGGCCGCGTCCAGTTCTCGGTTGAAAATGTATACAACGTTAATGCCTTGAGACCCATTTTGCTCGAGGCCTCAACGATCTCATCTACACGCTTGACCCCTTCCAAGTGTCCCTGTGTCCGCAAAAGCCCGCGCTCCTTAGCCCAGCGACCATTCCCGTCCATAATGATCGCAATATGTCTTGGCATATCTCTCTTGCTATCCACCACAAACTCCTATTAAGAAAAAAAGGGGGATCGAACATCCCCCATCAATACGCACCACCATATCTACCGTCACACAACGCTTCTGCTGGCCTTACTTCTTCGGTACTACTGCCATGGCTGCGGCCTGTTCTTGGGCCCTGCGCTCTGCTGCCTCGGCTCGCGCCTTGGCCCGCTCAGCCTCTTCCATAGCGCTACGAGCCGCCACCTCGGCCTCCCGAAGCTGCTTCTCCACATCTGCCTTCTTCATCAATGCGTCGTCAAGGTCTTTGCGTAAACTATTTTGTTGTAACCGAATCTGCTCTTCATTCTTATCAAGATCTGCCTTTAGCGTCACATTTTCCTGCTTATTCTTATCCAACGCTTCCAAAATCTTGGAAGATTTCATTTGCGCCGCTTGAAGCTCAGCCTCCAGCTTTTTAATACGATACTCCCCCTCCTGAAGCTTTTGCTCTGCGCTCATCCGACCATAGCGTTCCTCAACAAGATCCTTATCCATATCTTGCTTATCCCTGTACGTCCGTACCAAAAGAAGTATAGAAATCCCTGTCACGAGCAAAATCAAAAAAAAGAAGAAACTCTTCACGTCCTACATCCTCTCCATATCAATTCTCAGATAAATCATTCGCCTGCTTAGTCACCTGGGGAAGAATCACGATCTCTACACGACGATTCTTCTGACGACCCGCTTTATCATCATTCGAGGCAACCGGATGATACTCCCCAAATGCGGTAGCAGAAAGTCTCTCGGAGGCCACCCCATTCTCAGCAAGATAATGGAGAACGCTCATAGCACGTGCAGCCGAAAGCTCCCAGTTTGACTTCCACCCCGAAACCTTGATCGGCTCATTATCTGTGTGCCCCTCGATACCGACATTCAAATCCTTGACCGTAGATTGAACAACCGCCGAAACCTTCTCAAGCTTTGCCAAAGAATCTCCCTTGAGCTCTGCTTTTCCAGATGAGAATAATACTTCAGATACAAAGGTGATCACAAGCCCCTTCTCAAGCATTTCCACCTTGACTTCTTTATCAGTGATCTCCTGAGATAAACGCGCCTCAAGCTCCTTCTTAGCCCTCTCTATCTCAGAAAGCTCGCTCTTCAGGCGCGATATTCTCTCCACATCCGTCCGACGACCTTTCTGAAAAACAAGAGTACAACCCGTTAACGACAACACCATAGACAGGGCTAAAAGACCACTAAAGAATAAAAAGGTCTTCTTGATCATCTCGTCTCCTTAAAATATATTTATAAATTAATATAGCCCAATATCAAAGTCAAGAAAATTAGGTCGTCAAAAAGTCTTAGCGAACAATGATCTCATCGCGCTCAGAACCAATCGAAATATACTTAATCGGAACCCCCACAAGCTCTTCCATACGGTTGATATAATCACGGGCCTGAGACGGCAATTTCCTAAAATCCCGAATCTTACCAAGGGGCGTCTGCCAACCAGGCATCTCTTCATAAACCGGCTTGGCTTGGCAAACAACTTCATAATCGTGTGAATAATCCTTAAATGTTTTCCCCTTGTATTTATATGCCTTACACAACTTAATGGTTTTAAGCTCATCCAGAACGTCCAGCTTCATAATCGCCAGTTCGTTAAACCCGCCAACCGTAGCGGCATACCGTACCAAAACGCTATCGAACCATCCACAACGGCGTGGACGACCCGTCGTTGCCCCAAACTCCTTACCCTTGGCCCGAATCTCATTATCCATCTTGGCATCAAACTCAGTCGGAAATGGACCTTCGCCAACACGTGTTGTATAGGCCTTTACCGCCGCAATCACTTTATGAATTTTTACCGGGGCCACACCACTTCCGCTCGCAACCCCACCCACCATCGTATTAGAGGATGTGACAAAAGGATATGTCCCAAAATCAATGTCCAGAAAGGCTCCCTGCGCGCCTTCGAAAAGAACTGACTTCTTACGCGCGATCTCTGCGTTAACATAAAGCGCCGTATCACACACGTAAGGTTTCAGACGCCGGGCGTAGCCCATATACTCATCATAGATCTCATCAAAATGAAAGCCGCCTTGATTAAAAACCTTCTTAAAATATTCGTTCTTTTCACGCAAATTATCTTTAAGCTTGTTTTCAAAAACACGAGGATTCAAAAGGTCAACCATACGAATACCGCAACGGGTCACCTTATCCGCATAGCACGGCCCAATGCCGCGCCCCGTTGTCCCGATCTTGTGTTCCCGCATTTTCTCACGCAGACCATCAAGACTACGATGATACGGCATTACAATATGGCTATTAACCGCGATCTTAAGCTGCTGAGGAGAAATCCGAATTCCACGCTTCTTCAAACTATCGATCTCCTCCAATAACGCCTTGGGATCAACCACAACACCATTTCCAATAACGCACACCTTACCTTTACGAAGAATTGCAGACGGCAATAAATGAAAAACATAATGTTCCGTCCCAACAATAACAGTATGCCCCGCATTACTTCCGCCCTGATAACGGACAGTAATATCAACATCCTTAGACAAGATATCAATAAGCTTACCCTTACCCTCATCGCCCCACTGGGCACCCACAACTACAATATTCATTCGTCATCCTTTACTGTAAATGCCATCCCTTAAGAAAAAAGACCACCAAACTCCCTCCCAAAACCATATAAACAACTGAGGAGATCACACATAACGCAGGACGCCGGCCCCGCATAAAACATCTAAATTTCTCGTTTCTGTGAAACAGAACATAACCCGCAATAAGTCCAAGAATAGGCCATAACTGCAAAAATTCATAGAACAACAAAGAAATTGTCCCCCGAAACAAAAATCCGGGAATAAACATCGTCTGCGTGTTCATGAGCGCCCCTATGCTCAACGGCCAAAACGCGGCATGAACAGCCGCCAAACATGCCAAAACAACACCCAACGGCCTATAACAAAAACCCGGAAAAACCAAAACTCCCTGTAACACAAATTCTTTCAATCCACGACGAACAGAACACCAGGAGAAAAAAAGAATGCCTCCAAATACCAAGAAAACTACTCCGGTGATCACATAAAAAACAACAACCATCACGTTATAAGTCGTTGTTCCCAAGAAACCATGTATAAGACCACTGTGAAGAAAGAACATCAGGGTAGAATAAGCAGAAACAAAAGCCCCCGCAAATGAAAAGAACGCTCTGTCATCACGCCAAAACAAAAACCCTGCCAAAACCATAAGCCCAGATGATGCCATCTGGCATAAATTCGCACTATCAAAGATCCCCCAGTAAAGCACTATAAAAAAATCCGTCATAGACGAAAACCCTGCTAAACGAGATGATCACCAGGGAACAAGACCTCTCTAATAATAACAACTTAAACCTTAAGCATTTTAACGAACTGAATTCCCTTCGTATTTTTAAGACCATCAAGCACATCAACAGGGATATCACTATCCACGTTCACAACGCTCACCGCCGTAGCCCCTTCCTTCTCACGACCAAAGGTAATATAGGCAATGTTGATCTTGGCATTACCCAAAGCGGTCCCAACAGCACCCACAATGCCGGGCACATCATTATTACGAATGAACAGGATATTTCCCGATGGAACAGCCTCAACATACACATTATTGATCTTAACAATCCGCGCCTTCTTATTTGAAGAAAGCGTCCCGAGAACCGCGAGTCTCTCTTTGTCTGTCACCAATTCAAGCGTAACGCAATTAACAAACTCCTCTTCCGCACTCGAATGGATCTCCTGAAGATCAATACCGCGCTCTTTGGCAATATCGATCGAGTTGATCGCATTGACATTATCTGCGAGAATCGGCTTAAGAACTCCATGCGTGATAGCCATAGTAACCGGCATGACATTATATTTTGTCAAAATCCCACTATAAGTGATCTTAATACTCTTGAGTCCACCATTGATCAACTGTCCCGCGAATTTACCAAGCTTATCTCCTAAGTCAATATAGGGCTCAAGAACCTTAAACGACTCCTCATCCAAAGACGGAAAATTGGCTGCATTCTTGATGCCCTTACCCAAAAGCGCATCCCGGACAGAATAAGCAACTTCGATAGCCACATTCACCTGAGCCTCAGCAGTTGAAGCGCCAAGATGAGGTGTGGTGACACAATTGTCGAATTTAAGAACAGGAAGATCCGGCTTGGGCGGCTCTTCATCATAAACATCGAGGGCCGCACCAGCAATGCGCTTTGTCTCCAAAGCTTTAGCAAGAGCTGCCTCATCAATAATCCCACCGCGCGCGCAATTAATCAAGCGCACGGATTTCTTCATAAGATCAATCTGTTTCTCACCGATCATGCCCTTGGTCTCATCGGTCTTCGGAACATGGATCGTAATAAAATCAGAATTCTTGAAAAGATCTTCCAACGTCGACATTGTAATGCCACGCTTGGCCGCCATTTCAGGAGACAGAAAAGGATCATACGCCTTGATTGCCATACCAAATCCTTGTGCAAATTTAGCAACGGTCGAACCAATGCGCCCCAACCCTATGACGCCAAGTGTTTTGCCGTATAGCTCAACACCCTGAAACTTGTTACGCTCCCATTTCCCGGCCTTCATCGAACCATGGGCCTGAGGAATATTACGAGCAAGCGCCATAATAAGACTAAACGCATGTTCTGCCGTCGATGTTGTATTACCACCAGGCGTATTCATCGCGATAATGCCCTTTTTCGTGGCTGCCTTCAAATCCACATTATCGAGTCCAACACCAGCACGACCGATCACCTTGAGTTTTCCGGCCGCCTCAATAATCTCCTCCGTCACCTGAGTCCCGGAGCGAACGATCAAGGCATCATATTCACCAATGATCTTCTTTAAGTCTTCAGGCTTAAGATCATATTTCGTATCCACCTCAAACACATCACCTTCACGAAGGATCTTTAAACCTTCTTCAGCAAGCTTGTCACTAACAAGCACTTTCATTTTAATCATGACACTACTCCTACCTTTAATTGTTTTGATAGCGAGACTCGTCAATTTCTAAAAAAGTTGCCGGCCTTAACTATTGAGAACCTTTTGCGCAGCCGCAAGGCTAGCACCTAATTCAAACTTATGTCCTGCTTCTTTCAAAACCTTCTCGATGCAAGAAAGACCTGTCAAAAGGTCATACTCATCGACTGCCCCCATATGGGCGATACGAATAATTTTCCCATCAAGATCTCCCTGACCACCCGCCATGGTGATCCCATGAGTATCGCGCATGATCTTGACCAGTTTCTTAGGATTTAAAGCTTCCGGGACGAGGATCGCCGTCAACCCCCTCGAACGGAACGCCGGTTGAG
Source organism: Candidatus Omnitrophota bacterium (assembly GCA_015228785.1). Taxonomy (GTDB): domain Bacteria; phylum Omnitrophota; class Gorgyraeia; order Zapsychrales; family Fredricksoniimonadaceae; genus JAAYZZ01. The sequence continues at coordinate 36,654 of JADGCU010000010.1, read as the reverse complement.
CATAAACCTTTAAACCAATCGCCTCAGCCGCAGCCCAGACCGCTTTAGCCATTTTGAGATAATATTCCTGTTTCTTCTCAAGGCCAGCTGCCAAAAGCATCTTGACCGATTCATTCAAGGCAATAACAATCCCTATCGCAGGGGTAAATGGCGTATCTATATCTGCTAGGGCCTTACGCGATTTTCTCAAATCAAAATAAAACCGGACATTGGATGACGCTTCCATCATCGCGATGGCCTTAGCGCTCACCGCAACAATCCCAACTCCAGGCGGAAGCATAAGCCCTTTGTGCGATCCGGAGCAAACCACATCCACGCCCCACTCATCCATCTTAATAGGCTCTGTTCCCAAAGCACTCACCGCATCCACAACAAGCGCTGTCTGCGTCGAACGCGTTACAGCGGCGATCGCCTGAAGATCAGGCGTAGCTGACGTTGACGTCTCACACTGTGTCAAAAATATTGCCTTAGCATCAGAATGCTGAGCAAGCACTGCCTTGACCTCATCGGGAGTAATGGTCCTACCCCACTCGATCTTAAGGGTCACCGCATTCAATTTGTATGCCTTGGCCAAAGACGCCCAGCGCTCACCAAACTTTCCATACTCGACGGTGATCACCTTGTCACCCGGAGAGGCGATATTAGCGACAGCAGCCTCCATGGCACCTGTCCCAGAGGACGCCAAAAGATAAACATCGCTCGATGTCCCCATGATCGTTTTCAAGCCCTCAGTAACCTCTTTGAGTACCTGTTGGAATTGCGGGGTACGATGATGAATGATCGGTTTTCCCAAAACCTCACAAAGTTCAACAGGAACTTTGGATGGACCAGGAGTCAATAGTAAATTTCTCTTCATATGTTCTTCATCCTTTTTTGAATATGATTAACGCGGTGTTGGTGCGACAACTTCATCAATAAGACCGTAATCCTTAGATTCCTGAGCAGACATAAAAAAGTCACGGTCTGAATCCTTGACGACTTTCTCCACAGGCTGCTTTGAATGTTTTGCGAGAATCTCCGTGAGATTCGCCTTCATACGCAAGATTTCTTGCGCCTGAATATGAATATCGCTCGCCGTGCCTTCAGCCCCACCCCAAGGCTGATGGATCATAATACGGGCATTAGGAAGCGCAAATCGTTTTCCAGCCGCGCCTGCCGCCAAGAGGACTGCCCCCATACTAGCTGCCTGACCAACGCAATACGTCGAAACCTTAGGCTTCACAAATTGAATCGTGTCATAAATCGCAAGCCCTGCGGTCACAGAACCACCAGGCGAATTAATATAAAGACTGATATCCTTCTCCGGATCCTCATACTGAAGAAACATAAGCTGGGCAATAACAAGATTAGCAACATTGTCGTCGATCGCGGATCCCAAAAATACAATACGGTCCTTTAAAAGACGCGAATAAATATCATATGATCTCTCGGCATGTCCCGTGCTTTCAACGACCATAGGAATCAAGATATTGTTCTTTGATTTCATTTTGCGTCCTCCCATTTAGCTTCTTTCAACAGAAGCTCAATCACTTTAACAGAAAGATTTTCCCCCTTAGCCGCCTCAATCTTCTCGATCTCAGCGATCTTCTGAAGAATCAAAAATACCTTCACATCCTTCTCAGCAGCATCCTTGATCTCCTTGTCGCTTTCTTTGATCTTCTTTTCAATATCCTCATCCTTAGCGCCATACTGCTTAAGACGACGCTTAAACTCCTCAAGTCGTCCTTCCATCTGACGCTCAACCAAAGACTGAGGAACCTGGAGCTTAGCCCTCTTCATAAGCTCCTCAACAAGCTGATTCTCGATCTCAGCGCGATTCTGGCGCTCTTTGTCCTGCTCCATATTACGCTTAATGGCTTTCTTAAATTCCTCAAGACTTGGGAACCCCATACCCTTAGCGAATTCATCATCAAGAACAGCGCCCTCTTCCATCCCTCTGCTCTTTTTGAAAAAATCCATCGTCTTTGTCACTTCATCATCAGAGACCTCAGCGCTTTTCTTGGTAACAGACACTCCTTTATATTCCTTGATCTCAACCTCAGGACGCAAATCAAATGTCGCCCGGAATTTAAGTATTCCATCCGTCAAATCAACCTGATCGATCGCCGGAAAATCAATGGGTTCAAAAGCCTCAGATTTAAGGCCTTCCTGATAAACCTCAGGAACAAGACTCTTAAGCATCTCTTCCCGAGCCACACGATGATGCGCAGACTCAACAAGATTCTTAGGTGCCTTGCCCTTACGAAATCCAGGAATCTTCGCATGTTTTGCAATGTCACCTAAAATCTGATCAAGTTTCTTTGTTACCCGGTCCCTGGGAACCTCAAAATGCATTTCGCGCCTGAGCGCATCGATCTTTTTTACAGATACCTTCATGAAATCAATACTCCTTTAACTGCTGTTATCCTCACATAGTGAATTTTTCGCCCAAATAAATCTTTCGCGCCTTAGGGTCGTTGATCAGATCCTGAGCTGTCCCTGCGATCAAAAGTTTTCCCTCTGCCACCAGATAAGCCCGATCAACAATAGAGAGCGTTTCGCGGACATTATGATCGGTTAATAATATACCGAGTCCCTTCTTTTTCAAATCTTTTATGATCTCTTGTGCTTCAGCGACCACGATCGGATCTATCCCTGAAAAAGGCTCGTCGAGAAGAAGAAACGAAGGATTCGTCACAAGAGCACGCGTGATCTCAAGCCGCCGCCTCTCCCCACCCGAAAGGGTATAAGCCTTGCTTTTTGCCAAATGTGAAATGTTAAGTTCCTCCAAAAGCGATTCAAGACGACGCTTCCTCTCGCGGATCCCGATATCCAACGTCTCTAAGACCGCCATGATATTTTCTTCAACCGTAAGCTTCCGAAAAATAGAAGGCTCCTGCGCCAAATACCCCATCCCCAAAAGGCAACGGTCATGAATAGGCTTAGCGGTAATATCTTCTTGATCAAAATAGACGTGCCCCTGGTCCGGTTTAATGATGCCAACGGCCATATAAAAACTTGTCGTCTTTCCAGCGCCATTCGGCCCCAAAAGCCCCACGATCTCAGAGCGACCGACCGAAAGGTCCAATCCGTTAACAACCGCCCGCCCGTTATAGATCTTCACCAAATCCTTAAGTTCTAAAAGGTCCATGTCATCCTCTAATACTTAAAAAACTCTTTCGTGTCCACCGTGCCGGGATCGATCAACAACTTGGGCCGACCGGTCAAAGTCATACGCTGCTCATCCGCTTTGTACACCAGCACTTCAGAATGAGTCACATTCCCGTCCTGATGCAATTCAACATTTCCTGTACAAACAATCTCCTTGATCTTCTTCGATTTCTCATCAAAAATCACATCCATTTGATCAGCTTTCAACTTCCGCCCCGTTGATAACTCGATAGCCATGACATTATCACGAAAGACCGCTTTCTGCTTCGCCTGATCAAGATCCATGGGACCATCAGAGGTAATTTCAATCCGATTATCCTTCTTACCTCCCGAAGATTCCGCAGAAATATTGGCTGTCACATCCCCATGAAGCTTTGCCGCCCGCGTGGAAGGATGCGCCTCCATGCCAACACCAGAAACCATCATTTCCTCATCTTGAATAACAACCTTATCACTGGTCTGAACCAAATCTTTCTGACGCTGCCATTCGAGCGTATCAGTCTTCATCTGAGCACCACCCTCAGAGGTGACGACCACATCCTTTTCAAGGAAAACATTCCCTGTTGCCTTATCAAGCGTCCCCTTCTTGGCCTTAATGTTCATATCCTCATCACCATAGGAATTTGCGTTCACATTGGTAACGTCTACCTGATCACCCTGAATATTAGCCTTGTCTCCCTTGATATCCCAGGCCTTCTGCCCGCCGTCACTATACCCAACCAAATTAAACCCATCGATCTGCTGAGGCAATGAAGACATCTCTTTAGCGTCCCCTGTTTTCTCTTTCTGAGGATTCTTCCCCTCATCGCAAAAAGAATATTTCTGATCCTGCTCCATTCTCCTATGAAGCTCCCCTCCTGAAATTATCACAAATCCTTTTTTCGCCAAAGACGCCTCTTGAGCAGCATCATAAGCAACACACCCGGGGAAGGACAAATCACCTGTGTCATCCTTAATAAGATCAAGAAAACATTCCTTTGTCGCAGCATTACAAACATATCCGGCAACAGGCTCCGCGTAAACAAACGGCGCTGCCGTAAAAGAGCACACAATAAAAATAATCACCACAATACCAAGAAAAAACTTCATTTCACACTCCAAAATCCCTGGGCCTTGAGGATCTTCTCAGCGATTTCACGCACAGCACCTCGCCCACCGCTACGTTGGGCAACATAATCTACGATCTTCTTAATTTCAGGAGCAGCGTTCTTAGGTGCTGCGGCAAAACCAACGCGCGCAAGGATCTCATAATCCGGAAGATCATCACCAATAAAACAAACCTCTTCATCCGTCACACCAAAAACTTTAATCATTTTTTCATACGCATCGATCTTGGGGTACACATCCAGATAAACTTTGTCAAATTTAAGATCCGCCGCGCGCGCCCTGACCGCCTGACATCCACGCGCTGAAATAACCGCAATCTTAATACCGGACTTCCTGGCTCGGCCAATCGCATAACCATCCTGTACGTCAAAGAATTTAAGCTCCTTGCCGTCTCCATCATAGACAATCCGTCCATCGGTCATAACACCGTCAACATCCATCGCCAAAACTTTGATTTTCTTAAGCTTGCTCATCATCTAGCCAACCCTGCTTTCAGAAGATCCTGGACGTCCAAAAGACCAACAAGATGACCTTTGGCATCCACAACGGGAAGCTCGTCAACCTTCTTCGACATCAAAATCTCAAAAGCCTCAGCGGCAAGACGATCCTTACAGATCGTCAAGGGACTTCTCGTCATCACTTGCCCTACCGGCCGTTGAAGAATCTCGGTGTCGCTCTCTAAATGCCGGCGAAGATCTCCATCTGTAAAAATACCGCTAAATTTATTTTTCTTATCCACAACGCAAGCTGATCCACAACGGGCCTTGGTAATGGCTAAAAGCACATCCTTGACCTTCACCACATCAGAAACCTTAGCAAAATGAGCGCCTTTACGCATAACATCCTCAACCGTCAATAAAAGCCGACGGCCCAAACTCCCGCCAGGATGATAAAAGGCGAAATCCTCTTGTTTAAAATTCTTCCGATCCACAAGACATGCGGCCAATGCATCCCCCATCGCCAAGGTCGCCGTAGTCGAAGCCATCGGCGCAAGCCCCAAAGGACACCCCTCTGTCTTAACCCCGCAATTAAGCGTCACATCACAGTAACGTGTCAGCGTCGACTTGATACACCCCGTCATAGCGATCGTCTTACAACCGATCTTTTTCAAAGATGGCAAAAGCCGAACCGTTTCCTCGGTTTCACCACTAGAAGAAATCAGGATCACGACATCATCACGCGTGACCTGACCCAAATCACCATGAACAGCCTCTGCACTGTGCATGAAAATACTGGGTGTTCCGGTTGAAGAAAGCGTAGCCGAGATCTTATGGCCAACGATCCCCGTCTTTCCCATCCCAGCCACAATAACGCGCCCCCTACACTTAGCAATGACATCAACGGCTCTCGTAAAGTTATCATCTAAATTTCCGATCAGCGCTGTCACAGCCTGAGCTTCAATTTGCAAAACATCTTTCGCTCGTTTAAGCGGCATAAGTCTAATCCTTCAATTTCTTAACAATCCTGTCAATTTTCATCATCTCAACCAAAAGCGGTTCAAGCCTACCGAGCGCGATCATATTCGGACCATCAGACGGAGACTTCTTAGGATTTTCATGCGTTTCCATAAAGACCGCATCAACACCGGCCGCAACACCACAGCGTGACAAAAGAGGAACAAACTCGCTGCGCCCACCCGTGGAATCTCCTAAACCGCCTGGCTGCTGAACGCTGTGAGTCACATCATAAACAACAGGACAACCCGTACGCGCCATGATCTCAAAAGACGTAAAATCCGTAACTAAATTATTGTAACCAAAACTCGCACCACGCTCTGTCAATAAAATCTTGCGATTGCCAGTACTCTCGATCTTTTTCACAATAGAACCCACATCCCAGGGTGCCAGAAACTGTCCCTTCTTCACATTCACAACCTTGCGCGTCATCGCAACGCTCACCACAAGATCTGTCTGACGACACAAAAACGCAGGAATCTGTAGAATATCCAAAACAGTCCCTGCAAGCTCCACCTCAGACTGATTATGAACATCACTCAAAATTGGAACACCAAAACGTTCTTTGACCTCCCGCAGAATCTCGATCCCCTCATCAATCCCTGGCCCACGAAAAGCACCGATCGATGTCCGGTTAGCTTTATCGTAACTAGCCTTAAAAACATACGGTATCCCTAAACGTTTCGTCAATTTCGCAAGATTGCCCGCAATTTTAATCGTTGACTTGCGATCCTCGATCACGCAAGGTCCTGCTATGAGAACAAAAGGATTCCCGCCGCCAAATTCTACATTACCGGCTTTCACAATGCGGGTCTTCATGATGTCTTCCTCCTCAAAAGATTAATAACCTTTTGAACATCTTCATGCGTATCCACGCCGATCGAATCAACATCTGTCTCAACACACTTAATCTTGTACCCTGCCTCAAGGATCCGCAGCTGCTCCAAACACTCTTCCTGCTCCAAGAAGGACTTGGACCACTGACAATATGTAAAAAGAAAGTCCCGACGATACGCATAAAGCCCCAGATGCCGGAAATATCTGGAATGATCGGACGGTTCCCCATCCCGCTTAAAAGGAATCGCAGCACGTGAAAAATAAAGAGCGTGCCCGTTCACATCCACAACAACCTTTACAATATTCGGATTATTGAAATCCAGAGCACTCCCGATCCTTTTAATTGGTGTCGCCACCACACACGCCTCGTCATTCTCAAGGGCCAACACCAAGTCATCAATAAGGACTGGATCGATCAAAGGTTCATCAGCCTGAATATTAACAATGATATCCGCATCACTGCGGGACGTTGCTTCCGAAACGCGATCAGAACCTGACGGATGATCCCTGGAGGTTAAGACTGCATTTGCCCCAAAAGCCTTGCACCGCTCCAAAACATTCGACTCATCACAAGCAATGATCACCTCGCTAAGACGCTTACACTGCCTAACCCTCTCCCAGACGTGCTGAACCAAAGGTTTACCGCAAATGTCAACAAGGACCTTGCCTGGTAAACGGGTCGAGGCCCAACGAGCCGGAAGAACACCAACAGCCTTCATCTTTCCTCCTTGAAGGAAGAAACGAGTTCCTCGGGCGTCACTGAGGCGGCCCCTATCTTCGCGACGACAATACCCGCCGCATGATTTGCTATGTCGGCTGCCTCTTTCTTTTTAGCACCAGCCGCCATGGCTAAAGCAAAAACAGAAATCACCGTATCCCCCGCACCTGAAACATCAAAGACCTCATGAGCCCGTGTCGGGATATGAAGAGGCTGTTTTCCTTGTTCAAAAAGGCACATCCCATCCTCACCAAGCGTAATTAAAAGCGAATCAATGCCCAAATAATTTAAAAGACCAACACCTGATTTCTTGACCGTCTCCATGGAATCAAGCCTAGTCTTCAAAATACCAAAATCTTTTCGCGTATGAGGCTCAAGACTCTTCATCGCATTCTCGGCTTCCTTGCGATTTGGCGTGATCGAACTCACATGACCATAAAATTTAAGATGCTCAACCTTAGGATCCACCACAACGGGAATGCCTCGTTTCCCGGCCATGGTTGTGACATCCTCTACCAATTCAGGCTGAATGATCCCCTTGCCATAGTCAGAAATAATGACCGCATCAAAATCATTAAAATTCTTGTGCAAAAAAGGAGCAATGCTCTTGGCATAAAAAGACCCGTCCGAATCATCCACCACAAGCTCCCGATCAACACGAACAAGCTGTTGTTGATGGGCGATGATCCTGGTCTTGAGGATCGTATGCACGCGGCGGTCTTCAAAAATCCCAACCGTGCGAATCCTGCGCTCTTTAAGAAGTTCTTTAAGCTGATGACCTTCGCGATCGTTGCCAATACGCCCCACAACCGTGACTTTAGCACCCAGGCTACTCAAATTATTCGCCACATTCGCAGCCCCGCCTGGCGTATAAAACATATCCCTTTGAAGAAGGATCGGCACCGGCGCTTCTGGTGAAATCCTATCCACCGACCCCTTGATATACTGATCAAGAATCAAATCCCCGATCACGAGGACATGGCAGCGCTTAAAACTATTAAGAATTTTAGTGTATTTAATCATAATAATTATTTTATTCGTAAAAAAGAGGCTTTATGGTAACACAGCTTAAAAATGATGTCAACGAAGGAAGACAGGGTGCTTAAGGCTGTTCTGAAAGTAGTTTCTTGAGGGCAGAAAGGACATGATCAGGGGTTACATCGTCCTTCTTAAGGCTTTGACCTCCCACGATCTTAACCCTGTTTTTACCATACGGGGTCCAGCGCTTAATAAACAACGAAGATGGCGCACCAAAAAAGATATCAACAATAGGAACTCCTTGGGCAGAGGCGATATGCTGAAATCCCGAATCATACCCCATATAAACATTGCTAGACGCGATAAGCGCGCCAAAAACGGCAAGCCCGCCTTCCCAAGTCAGGACATCACAGGGCCAAGCACTCTCTTTGGCCAATTTAAAAATATTCCCCTCATTGGCATCAAGAACAATCTTTCCTTGAGCCCGCAACTTTGAAACCAAAACATTTACCATATCAACTTCATCACCAAAACCTTTATCCAAAATAACCGCCGCCCCCTGATTCAGGATATCCCTCACCAGATTGTCTTCAAAGTCAGGCGAGACCCTCTTCTTCTCATTTCCTCCCACGCCAAAATTAATACAAACAATAGGCCTCGCCCCTGAATGAGAAAGTTTTTGAGCACAGGCTCTACCTATTTTCAGAATATTCTTATCAATGAAAATTTCTGGATATGTTTTTTGACTGCCAGGACCAAAAACCTGATCCAACCAATTCGCCGTAAGTTCTCCAATCCGACCTGAACGCGCCTTCGCATACGTCCGACTCTGAAAGAAATAATATCCATCATCTTTAGGAATGACAGGCAAAAGGCCAAGCTGCGTCAAACGAGAATCCGGATCAATCAGCAAAAACTCATCAGGCCTAAGGCCTCGCCTTTCCTCATCGATAACGCAAACAAGATCAACCCAGGAGTTCAACCGCCCCAAAAGACCACCTCGCCTTACATAAGGCACTTCTTTAATTGAAATATTCGGATGCCCGCCAAAGACTTCCACAAGCTTCTTAGGACCGATCACAACAATACACACCCCAGGAAAGATATTCACCAACTTGCTCAGCACAACACCTGTAACCGCAACGTCTGCCCCAATCGTCACTCGCGAAAGGACACAAATCTTTTTAACCTTTTTCCGGTTCGCAACCGAGAATTTGCGCATTTTCTCTACGTTTTTCTTTCGAGCCAGGATAGCCCGCTCATCGCTCAAACCAAATCTCTTTAAAAGATCATCCATCCCCTGACCATCCGGCAGATGCCGACAATAATCAATAACCTGCGCAAAAATCCTGTCATAGAGCGCAACCCGTCTTGGCAAAAAAGAATCACAAAGACTCTCAACGACATCCGAAAACAACCGACCAACAGCGGGCTTACTAATAACTTCATCCGGATCCGTAGCCTGAGCGCACAATATAGAGATCTCTTTTCGTGAAAATGTAGTCTTTGCTTTAACCATGAGATTCCCCAAGAAGACTCTGAGCCACATCCACAACTTCCTTAACACTCACAGCCTGAAGACAGGCAAAGCCCTTGGTGCAGTCATGAGCCAAACACGTCTCGCAGCCAACATCTTTATGCAAGACACGGCTCTTCTTACTAACAGGGCCAAAACGAACAGGACTGATGCCTGCCTGTTTTCGTCCAAAAATAACAACAAGAGGGACCCCCAAAGCAGCCGCAATATGCATCGTCCCGCAGTCCGTTGTAATCAAAAGGCCGCATCTTTTGAGAACACTAACATCCTGACTTACGGAGATTCCGGTCAGGTCAATGGCCGGAGACTTCATATTCTTAAGGACATTTCCCGTGATCTCTTTTTCATCCGGACCACCCATAACCAAAACTTTAAACCCACTGGTCTTCACCAATTCATCCGCTGCCTGGGCAAATCGTTCCTGCGACCACATCTTGGACTTACAACTCGTCCCCGGATGAAGCGCCAGAACTTTATCCTGCGGCGTGATCCCGTGTTTCTTGAATAATTCATCCGCCCGCTTTTCAGAAGCAGGATTTAACGGCGCAAAAGGACCATGGTGCTGAGGACTTATCCCCAAATGCCTCACCAGATCAAGCGCATATTCCATCTCATGCTTCTCGCCCAACTGCTTTGTATGCGCGATTCGATCCGTCAAAAGAAATCCCATTTTCCGATCATATCCAACTCTTCTGGGGATCCCGGCTAGAAAAGACAAAAGATGAACACTGTTAGTAGGATGTAAGATAAGGGCAAGATCAAAATTCTTTCTTCTGATTTCAAACGCAAATTTGAGAAGCCCCAACAAACTCTCTTCTACTTCCTTCTTGTTATAAATAATTACTTCATTCAAATAAGGATTTCCCTCGATCACGTCTTTAGCATAAACCCGCGCCATGACCGCAATATGTGCAGATGGGTAAGCATTCCTCATCGCCTCAATAACAGGCGTTGACAGAATCGCATCCCCGATCCTGTCAGTGCGAATAATCAGAATTCGTCTAAAATCTTTATTATTAGCTGTCTTTGTCATTGATAGAAACTGTTCAAATTTTTAATTTCAAGAGATTATATGTGGCAACCCTGCATGTCAAGGCCAATACCCTGACAATTATATAAATAATTAATACCCCTCTGCCATGATCTAAAGAAGCCCTTGAGATTTAAAAACATCTTCTACGATTGCCCGCGCGACCTTCCCAGAAGGATTCTCTCCACCAATAATATTACATGCGAAAACATATGTCGTCTCCCCGTGTTCAACAAACCCGACAAGCCATCCCACATCAGAGCCTGATCCCGTCTTACCGTAAAGCGTCCCCTTATCCGTTTTAACCAATTGCATGACATCTTTCAGAATCGCGATATTCTTTTGCGCAAACGGCAGCCTCCCATCAAGAAGCTTATTTAAAAGAGCGACCTGCTCATCAGCGCTGATCTTGATCGAAACCGCATCATTTCGGTCAAGCCAGAATACATCGATCCCCGCAGAAATATCTCTGGTTCCATAATCAATTTGATCGACATATTCTTTCATGCGCTCAACGCCAATCTGACGCGCCAAAATCTGATAAGCGGGCACAGCCGACACGCGAAATGCTTCACGAAGAGTCAAATCCTGATTCCATCCATCTATAGAGCGATGAACGCCATTCCACTTATACCATGGAGCATCTGCCCCCGGAATCAAGTCCAGGTCTAATCCAATGAGGGTATTGTAAATTTTAAAAGTAGAGCACGGGGGCAAACGTCGGGCACTCAACACCGGATCCACATTCACAACAGCTCCAGAAGAACGGTTATAAATAACAAACGCCGTGCTATAGCCCTTAAAAAGAATTTTGTCAACTTCTTGGGCATACGAAAATGTAGACCAAACCAGAAAACTAAAAATAAATAGAAATCGCTTCACAGATATCCTTAAAAGCCAGAACGTCGAACTAGTTTTTTCACTTAAATTGCGGCATGACCATGAAACCAATCATCAATAGCAGAACAGACATCCGCGACCTGGATCTTCTCCATCGAAGGGCCTTGCCGCAAAACATAGCGATTGCCGCTCCAAGGACCATAGCATTCCGGATCCGTGGGACCAAAAAGCGCGATCACAGGAATATTCAAATAGCTGGCCATATGCATAATGCCACTGTCATTGGTAATCGCGAGCTTTGCCCCTTTGAGGACCGCACCCAACTGAGGCAAGTTTGTCTGCCCCGCGATATTCACGATCCCTTGCGAACCATTCTTCAAGAGACGCTCTGCAATCTTGGCATCATTTTTATCCCCCACAATAACAATGCCCGCTTTATAATTACGCATCAAATACTTACCAATCTCCGCAAAACGCTCCTCAGACCAACGCTTGCGATCATCAGCAGCACCCGGCGCCAATACAACATAATCCTTGCGTCCCTTCAAAAGACCATGAGCATATTTCTCATCAGAAGACGAAACATACAAAGCCAACCTGGACCTTGAGGGCGTCACATCTTTCAGCACAAGATCAAGCCGACCCATATGCTTGTCTTTCATATGACATTTTGGCTTGCACCCCAACACCGGACGCGTCAGAACACGTCCTTTCACAAGAAACGGCATCATGGAATTACGAAGATCCACGACCAGATCAAAATCCTGACTGCGAACTGACCTCAACCACCGCCACTGTTCTTTGACACTCGCTCGCTTGTCATAAACATACAGACGATAAACATGGGGATTATCCTCCAGAAGGCTCCTGGCCTTGGGTCCCACAACAACAGATATCTCAGCCTCTGGAAAGCGTTCACGAAGCACATCAAAGACAGGAAACGTCAGAATCACATCCCCGATATTAGTGAGAGAAACAAGTAGGATCTTCTCAACTTTGGATTTGCTGGATAGCCTGGAGAACATCTTCAACAGACACCTCCTTCATGCATTTATTGTCCCCGCACTCCAGATAATAGCACGGCGCACGGTTACACCCGACATCCTTTTGCAAGATCACGGCACGTCCCGGTCCCCGAGGACCAGTAATCTCAGGCCTTGTCGGACCAAAAATAGAGATCACACTCGCCCCTAGTGCCGATGCCAAATGAAGAGGCCCCGTATCCGCCGTGATCAGAAGATTAACCCGCGTAAAAAGCCCCGCCAGACATTTAATCCCCGTCTCACCTGCCATCACTATAGGACTCACCCCGGAAAGCGCTGCGATCTGATTAACGCGATCAACATCTTTGACCGCACCCGGAAGAACAACTTTTCCCAAACCTCGAGCATAAACCTTGCGTACAAGCTCAGCAAACTTTTCAGGTGGCCACTGCTTGAGATTCCAATTTCCCCCCGTATTCACAGCGATCAAACGATCCTGATCTGAGATTCCCTTCTGCGCAAGCGACTCGCGCACACCTCTCACAAAACTCTCTGGCGCAACCAAACGACAAGAGCGATCCCAGGTTGAAATCCCTAAAGACTCAACAACACTTACATACACATCAGAACGATGCTTCTCATCCAGCCCATCATCATCCACAACATGGGTCAAAAGCCAGTCCCAAGACTTATCAGCAAAACCAATACGCAAAGGGATGCCTGCCAACATGAGCAAAAGCGAACGCGACAAAGATTTACGAAGAATAAAAGCCGCATCAAACCTCTTCTTAAGAATCTTCATAATCAGAAATACTCTTGAAAAGAAGGGTTGATCTTTTCCTCTTTCATCATACACCATGATCTCATCGATATCCGGGCACATAGCCAGAACATCAGCAACGCGCGGCACGCACAGACACGTGATCCAGGAACCCGGATACTTCGTCTTGAGTGCCCGAAAAACGGGCGTTTCAAAGACAGCATCCCCTAGCCAATTGACTGAAACGACGAGAATATTCTTCATCTTAATACCTTTTGATAAACCTCTATCGTCCTCTCAACCATTCTATCCGAAGAAAACCGTTCTGCGACAACTTGCCTGGCCCTCTGCCCTAAAACTAACATCTTCGCAGGATCTCCTAAAAGACGAATGATCGCATCTGCCAAAGCCTTGGAATCCCGTGATGGAACAAGAATACCCGTTTCTCCGTCAACAACAACCTCAGGAATCCCTCCCACACGGCTTGCTATCACAGGGACTCCACAGGCCCCTGCCTCCATCGCGGATAACCCCAGACCCTCTTGAAGAGAGGGCAAAATAAAAATATCTAAAAGAGGCACAAGTTCTGATGTCTTATTCACGACATTCAAAAAACAAACACTCTGTTCAAGCCCCTTTGATCGGACCTGCTCTTTAAGCCGTTTCTCCTCAGGCCCTACTCCCACGATCAAGCACTGCACTTTCGGAAAAATCTTTAAAACATCTGTCATCGCATCAATCAAATAACAATGGCCTTTAACATCCGACAGGCGCGCAACGATCCCTATAACCGGGCCATCAGAAAGATCCCATCGCCGGCGATGATCCGCCTTCTTAAGAAGATCTTCCGGATGAAAGTTATCAAGATCAATCCCATTGGCAACAACCGTGACGTCCTTTTTTTCTACGCAAAGGTCCTTCGTCAAATGAGTAGCGACCTGAGGACTAATGGCAATCACGGCCTTGCCCCACAAAGGAAACGTCCGCCGTCCCCAATGGGGCTTAAAAAAACCATGACACGTGCTCACCACAGGAATTCCCGCCAATCGGGACAACATGGCCGCACAGACCTGTGTTGATCGCGTATGGGCATGAATAATATCAATCTTCTCATCCTTAACAAGCCTAAGAAGTTTTGGGAGCGAAAGAAAAATATTCGGATGAACCGCACATTTGACACGAAGAGAAGCCATCACATGCCTCATTCCACCAAACTCGCATTCCGAAACACGATCTCCTCCGCTCGAAGCAACGACAACATGATGCCCTTTTCGCAAAAGCCCCCTGGCAAGGGTCATCACATAACTGGTGATCCCTCCTGTATTAAAATGATTAGCCAGAAAAAGGATTCTCATGTCTTCGCTTTACCCAGAAATTTCTTGATCTCCGCATAAACCTCAACAGATGTGATATCAACCATGCAGGCATGTTTCTTATTCTTACACTCCGTTAAATAACATGCCTGACACGCCAAATCTTTCTTAATAACCTTCAAACGCGAAGCGGGCGGAATATGACGCTCAGGATTCGTAGGCCCAAAAAAAGCAACAACCGGGACATCCATGGCAGCGGCAACATGAAGCGGGGCCGAATCAGACGTCACATAAACCTTGCACAAACTAATCAGGGCCGCAAGCTGCAACAAATTCGTCTTCCCCACAAAGATCGCGGGCTTGGATTTAAGATGACCGCTCAATTGCCTGACCAACGAAGCATCTTTTTCCATCCCCGTGATAATAACGCGAATATTATCCGCTGACATCTTGTCACATAAATCAGCCACAGACTTCATAGGCAAATTCTTTGTCGGCCATCGTTCAGAAGCCGAAATATTGACACCCACAACGGTATGATTCTTCTCATCAATCCAATTGCCATGAAGAAGCTCTTTAGCGTAAAGTATATCGTCAGGCCTGGGCCACATTTCCAGTCTGACATCCTCATCATAAACAATATCTAACTGCTCAAGAAGCCGAAACTGATGACGCACAGGAGGAATATTGGGCTGATCATTTAGAATGCCATGCGAAAGAAGACATCCCAATTTTTTATTGCGATAACCATAACTCGCTCGCGGAAAACACAAAAAGGACAAAAGATGGCTCCTGTTATTATTCTGAAAGTCAATAATCTTATCAAACCGATATTTACGTAATACCCCGAGCATTCTCTTAAAACCAAAAACACCCTTGTCCCTACCTTTGTAATCGTAGGTGATCACCTCATCAACATAAGGACATCCCTGGATCATCGCAGCGCCATCACGCCCCACCAAACAACAAATCTTCGCCTGTGGATATTTCTTACGCAAGGCCCTCAACGCGGCTGTCGCAAGGATAACATCCCCCACTGCGCTCAATTTAATAACAAGAATATTAAGTGACGTTTTAAGTTCTTGATAAACCTTGATCGTAGCGGTTGCCATCTGTTCAAGCGTGTATTTCTCCTCGACACGTTTACGAGCTTCCAAAATCATCGCGTCAGCCAATTTCGGTTCTTTGATAATGCGCATAACCGCACTCGCCATGGCATCAACATCTCGGGGCAGAACCACAAGCCCGGTCTTCTCATGCTCCACAATATCAACAACCCCTCCCACCTTTGTCACCACAACAGGAACCCCCACAGCCTGGGCCTCGACAATGACACGACCAAAAGCTTCATGCGTAATAGTTGATAAAACCAGAACATCAGATTCTTCCAGAAGCTGCGGAATATCAGCTCGATTACCTAAGAATTCCACCTTCTCCGATATCCCCAGACGCCTTGTTAGAAGAACAAGCCGGTCCTTATAAACACGCTTATTCGCCGGCGCATCACCAATGATCCGCACCCGAACATACGGCATCTGCCGAATAACTTTGGCCATAGCTTCCAAAAAGAAGGCATGTCCTTTAAGCGGCGTGATGCGGCCCACCATCGAAACAGTGAATGCCGACTGTCCTACCCGACGCTCACGAAATTTAAATTTATCCAGATCCACACTGCGATGAATAAGGCGAATATTCTCAGGATGAACACGAAAATCCTCGATCATGTGGCGTCCGATAATCTCACTAATCACGATGACAAGCTTGCCCCATCCCATCACATGGCTGAAAATATTTTTCGAATAGTACCCGTGACAAGTTGTCACAAAGGCCGCATTCGTCCGTCGGCATGAAAAATAGGCAATCCATGCCGGAACGCGCGAACGGGCATGGACGATATCAACGCCCTCCTTAAGAATGATCTTCTCGAGTTCCCCAGAGCATTCCCACATCGAAAAAAGATCTTTCTTATGAACCGCAAGGGTGTAATGTTTCGTGCCCTGCGCCTCAAGTGCCTCAACCATGGATCCCCCATGCGAGACAACAAGAGACTCATGTCCCTGCTTCACAAGATATTTGGCAAGGTCCAAAACCCCCCGTTCAACACCCCCCACATTCATTTCAGGAAGGACTTGAAGAATCTTCATGCGATTATCTTTCTCATAGCTTCTAAAATAAGACCTTGATCATGAATAGGACGCGTCATGATCTTACCTTTCAGAGCATCATCAACGGCCTGTCCCATGCCCCTCGTTTCTGTATAAATGATATGCCCCTGCTTGCCAAGCTCTTCAACAAAATGAAAATATTTATTTTCAACTGGCCGCAGACTATTCCCATCGATCGGAAAAACAATCGTCTTTTTCCCTGATGAAGTCGCCTCAGACACCATGGAAATGCTTTCCCCTGAAACGATGAGGACATCTGAAAGCGCCAAGATCCCCCCTACGGCTTCCGGGACATTATTACGATTCGCAACAACCAAAAGAGCTGTCCGCCCATAATCCTTAAATTCCTTCATAACAAGCCGATCGATTTCAAGCGATGTTCGGCGAGATGTTGTTATAAGAAATTCAGCCCCATATCGCTGGGCAATCTCTTTCAACTGATGGAAGATCACCTTCATTTGTCGTTCTGTCATCGTCACGCCTTTGGCGTCTCCACCAATCAAAACACCAAACTTAGGAGCTAAATTCATTTTTAAGTGAGAAAAACGATTCAACAGACGGCGTTTGTTGTCCTCCAGATAATCCTTATCAATCAAATTCGGTGCCGCTTTCGTCAACAGAAGATTAGAGAAATTAAGACCTGAAACTCGATCATGCTCGGGGAGAACCACAAGTTTAAAATAATCATAAGGAACCATTCCTGGACGTAAGATCGCAATGTTCCGTGCATAATTTTCTTGAGAAAAACAATAATTAACCACCGCATTCCTTGCCCCGCATGACACAACAAAATCTGCCTTAACAACTGAAAGCCGCTCAACGGTCTCCGCTGTTAAGAAAGGCTTCAACATACGACCGTCCTTTGGCATAAATGGAAATCGCAACCATGCTATAAGCCCTAAAAAGAACGCATGCCATCCGCTCTTGTATTCAACACGAAGCGTTTGTGTTGTCACAATGCGCGAGGCTTCCTCAAGGGCAATCTTCAAATGCCTCGCCACAGCCTCAGACTGACGTAAATGTCCTGTCCTTCCATCATCAAGAACAACAAGATGACGGACAGACGAATATTTCCATGTCCCATAAGACCAGATATATTCTGACGGATGTTCCTCAATGCGTGCCTGAAACCAAGAAGCTATCTTCTCCATATTCAAACGCACATCTTTTTCAGTATCTCCCGTATCGACAACATCAAAAGGCTTTGCAACAAGGCGATGCCTCCCTGTCCCTACCCGATGAATATCAACTAAGCAAATAGATGCACCGTATTTTAACGCTAGCCTTACAGCCCCGGTTGACATCGACGCCTCTCGCCCAAAAAAAGGCACAAGAACGCCTTCCTCGCCACCCTGATCAGCCACAAGCGTTACGATCTCGTTCTTCTTAAGACGCTTGATGATCTCACGTCCGGCAACACCAGGATTTATAATGTTACACCCAGCACTCTGACGCAGGGAATCCAAATAATCCGCGATCTTGTCAATTTGCTCCAAATAATTAGCAACCATGCTGTAAGGATACCCGCTCATGCTCCCAACAATATTGGAAAGCTCCCAATTTCCCGAATGCATGGAAAGAAAAATAAGTCCCTTACCCTTTTTCATCGCTGCGGCAACATGCTCTCGTCCTTCCACCTCAACATATTTTTCAAACCCTCTTTTCGCGATCAAGGGAAGCTGCGCAAGCTCAACAATATTTTGCCCGTAAAGATGGTAAAAGCCCCGGATGATCTGATCTATCTCTCGGCGTGACTTTCTCGAACCAAAAGCTACCTTGATATTATTGCGCGTTTTACGGGCGTTCTTGGCACCCAAGAAACACACAGCCTCCCCAATGCGCCGCCCCACCCATAGCGTGGCCGGCATAGGCAAAATCCGCAACAACACAGCGAACGCCTTAAGAATGAAACAGGCGATCGATCCTTGAAAGGAATTCAGCTTCCCCATAAATAATCCTAATCTCCACATCCAAAACAAAAACCTCAACCCCATCCCAAAGATTTGCAAACTCCCGAAGCTTGACCGCATCCTTATGCGTCGTCACAAGCTTCCGGATCCCCAAAGCCCTGCACTCCTTGATGACACTCTTTATATCATCCACAGTATAAGAATAGTGGTCTCGGTAAACAAAAGAAACGTTCACTTTAGCCCCAAGAACTTCTAAAGATAAACGAAAATTATCTGGAGAACCTATCGCGCATACCATCCCAATATCTTCCTTGATAACAGAAAAATCATTCCAACTCTTTCCTGACATCAAATTCGTTACACTAAGGGGCTCATGAACAGCTTCAACAACAAGCGCCTTGGCATTAAAACGGCCACACACCTCACGAAGAGACGCGACATTATCCCTTCCAACGTCAGCACGCGCCAAGACAATAACATCTGCCCTAGAAATCGATGAGATAGGTTCTCGCAGAATGCCTCGAGGCAAAACCTGACCATTTCCGAAAGCACACATCGCATCCAGGACGACGATATCAAAGTCCCGGGCAACGCGCCAATGCTGAAAACCATCATCCAAGATGAAAACCTCGCCAGCACCATCCTTCTCCGCCTGCTGAATCGAGACCACCCTATTAGCGCCCGCATAAACAGCCATGCCAGGAACTATCTCCCGAAGCATTTTAACCTCATCCCCCTCAGCAGCCTTATCCATCATGTATCCACGCGTCACAACAACCGGACATATCTTACGTTTTTGAAGTGCCTTGACCAGATAGACAACCATCGGAGTCTTACCCACACCCCCCATGGTCATATTCCCCACACTGATCACCTTGCGCTGAGAACAATAGACAGCAGAGAATTTAAGTGCGTACGTCCAAGAGCGCACCAAAAGACCCAAACGATAAAGACCGGAAATAAGAAATAGACAAATCTTAAAAAAAGATGCCATCGCCCCCTTTTCTCGATCTGTCATCAACCCATAAACATATGTGTAACAATCCTTCTTCACCGCAAAATCTCCCCAACACAATCAAGGGTTCTCTCAGTTGCCCCACAATTTTTACCAACAACAACGCTCGCTTTCCGGCCTAGGTCCTCACGCAAGGCAGGCTTCTCTAAAAGCTCAGCAACCGCCTCATGAAGCGCCTTAGCATCCTCAACTTGACGGACCGCACCATCTGTTATAAAAGCACGCGTCACATCCCTAAAATTCTGCATATGAGGACCGATCAGAATAGGTTTGCAAAATAACGCGGGCTCAATAATATTGTGCCCCCCCTTGACCGTGAGACTCTTTCCAACAAAAACAATCGTGGCAATCGAATAAAACCCTAATAAATGACCAATCGTATCAAGGATCAACACCTCGTCTTTCTTAAGAGCGTCCTTTCTCTTAGAAAATAAGACAGGAATAAGAAGCTTCTCTCGTACAGCATCGGCAATAGATAAAGACCGTTCCGGATGCCTAGGCGCCAAAACAAGCCGCAAGGCAGGGCACTGCCCTCGAAGACTCAAGAAAATATCCAAAAGGATATCCTCTTCTCCTGGATGAGTGCTACCACCTACAAAAATAAGTTCCTTGTCAGAAAAACCAAGATCTTTCATGACAGGTGCTGGAAAATGCGGAGCATTGTCAAACTTGATATTGCCAACAGTCCGTACGCGTTCCTTAAGGACCCCAAGCGCAATGATCCTTTGCGCATCAAGGTCGCTTTGCATACAAAAAATTCTGACACGCCTCAATGTCCCTTGAAGGATCATCTTTGCCAAACGATACCGGGGATAAGATTCATCCGAAATGCGCCCATTGATCACCATAATCGAAACACGATCACTTTCTAACTGACGAAACAAATTTGGCCAAAGCTCTGTCTCTGCGGCAATGTAGATCATCGGCCGGATCGTCTTAACAAAGACCCGGGCTGTAAAACTAAAATCCAGAGGCGATCGAAGCAAAATAATCCCATGAGGATATTTCGTTTGGGCCAAGGCATACCCCGCCTTAGTCGTAACAGAAAGGACGATCCTCTTGTCAGGATACACGGCTTGAAGCCGGCGAAGGACGCCTTCGATCGCAACCACCTCACCCACACTTACCGCATGAATCCAAATATTTTGTCTTTCAGCAAAGTCCTTCTTAAGCCTTGATGAAAAAAATCCTACCCTTTCCTTAAACCCCCCATGCCATTTGCCGCGCAGGATCAAAAAAGGAAAATATAAAATCGCATAAAATAAATATAAAATATCAAAAAATATAGCCATATTCGTTTCACGCTCTAGACGTTACGATAACTTTACCTATCCACTAAGCACGTGGATGGGCCTTTTCATAAACGCTCTTCAGTTTCTCGGTCGTCAGATGCGTATATATCTGTGTTGTTGAAAGATTGACGTGACCCAACAATTCCTGGACTGACCTTAAGTCCGCCCCATGATCCAGAAGATGCGTGGCAAAAGAATGCCGCAACATGTGCGGATGTACATTCTGCTGAAACGCCGCCTTCTTAATGTGCTTGTTGATAATATTGCGCACACTGCGCGCCGTGAGCCGTCCGCCGCGATTGTTCAAAAAAACAGCCTCAGATGTATGCTTGCGCGCAGCCAAATACCCCTGGATCGCCTCAACAGCCTTAGCCCCAATGGGGACAATCCGCTCCTTGCGCCCTTTACCAAAAACCTTCACAAGATCACCGATCAAATCCACATCCCCCTGACTTAAACCAACAAGCTCGCTGACCCTGATGCCAGTTGAATAGAGCGTCTCAAAGATCGCCTTATCCCGAAGATTCGAAGACTTATCCCCCTCAGGCGCTTCGATCAGCCTGACCGTATCCTCCTCACTCAAGAAATGCGGCAAAGGCTTATCAAGCTTGGGGGTCAACAGTAAACTTGCAGGATTCTTCTGGATAACCCCCTCTCTCTGAAGAAACTTAAAGAAGCTCCTCAAACTCGACAGCTTGCGTGCCACACTGCGCGGCTTGAGCTGCTTGGCACGCATCTCAGCCAAAAATCGCCTCAACACCGAATAATCTACTTCCGCAATCCGATCATGCCCCAAAAAGACAAAGAACTCCTGAAGATCAAGACGATAATTCAAAAGCGTATGCTCAGAATAATTCTTCTCAATCTCAAGATTATTAAGGAATTTATCAAGATGCTGGCTCATTTACCCCTTTTTAATGAGAATATATTATAACTAATATCGATATATATAAAGAACAAATAGTAAATTCACATTCTTTTTAATGAGATTTCAAAAAGAATTCTTCTGGTCAAAAACTATTCTTCAAGTGACTTTTCAATAACAGGAGCGCTTACAGGAAGCTTATTGGAGATGTGTTTACACGTAGGATATTTATTACAACCGTAAAAAACCCCGCCACGCCGGTTGCGACGTTCAACAAGTTCGCCATCACAGCCCGCCTCGGGACACTTGACACCTGTCGGATAAGGCTCAGCATGCCGGCACTCGGGGAATTTCGCACAGCTTAAGAACCGGCCATTACGACCCCACTTAACGGCCAGACTTGTAGATGCGCACTTAGGACACGGCTTATCAATGGTAATACTCGTCTTCTCAAGACCATCCATGGCACGGTCCAATTCCTCTTTAAACGGACCATAAAAATCCTTAAGGAGCTTAACGTAATCAAGAACACCTTCTTCCACAAGATCCAAGCTCTCTTCCATCTTGGCCGTAAATCCTATATCTAAAACTTTTGGAAAACTCGATACGAGAAGATCACAAACAATAAAACCAAGCTGTGTGGGAGTAAAATATCCTCGCTCACGCGTCACATAATTTCTTAAAACAAGTGTCTGAATGATCGAAGCATATGTACTAGGACGCCCAATGCCCTCTTCTTCAAGCGTTTTGACAAGACTCGCTTCCGAATACCGAGCCGGAGGCTTCGTAAAATGCTGCGTTGGCCTGACCTCGGTCATCTGTAGAATATCATTCTCAACGTATGGCGCCAGATCCTGCTTTCCATCTTCCTCTTCATTCGTACGATAAACCGAGAGACACCCGGCAAATATCAACGTCGATCCCGTAGCCCCAAACTGATAAGACCCTGCTGATATTTCAACCCTTTTATTCTCAAAAACAGCAGGCGCCATCTGACAACTAACAAACCGCTTCCAAATAAGGTCATACAGCTTCTGCTGATCCTCCGTCAAAAACTTCTTCATGCTCTCAGGCGTTCTCACCACATCAGAAGGACGGATCGCCTCGTGAGCCTCCTGAGCCGATTTCTTAGACTTGAACTTATTGGGCACCTCTGGCAAATAATCACTACCAAAACTCTTGCCAACGAACCCGCGAACCTTGTCGATCGCTTCATTAGCAATATTGACAGAATCCGTCCTCATGTACGTAATAAGACCCACCGCTTCCTCATCCCCGATCTCGATCCCCTCGTAAAGCTCCTGCGCGATCATCATGGTACGCTGCGCGTTAAACCCAAGCTTGGAAAAGGCCTCCTGCTGAAGAGTGCTTGTAATAAAAGGAGGCTGTGCATTGCGCCTGACTTCACGGGTCGTAACCGCCGAGATACGAAACAGCTTAGTCTTAAGCTCTTCCGCGATTCTTTGCGTCTCATGAGAAGCCTTCAAATCAACCTTCTGCCCGTCGATCTTCTCAAGCTGCGCTTCAAGATTTCCCGTCACGCCATCTTTCTGAAGAAGCACAGCGATCTGCCAATACTCAACAGGGTTAAATTTCTGGATCTCGCGTTCCCGCTCGACAATAATGCGAAGCGCAACTGACTGAACACGCCCAGCACTCAAGCGACTTCCCACTTTCTTCCAAAGAATAGGGCTGATCAAATACCCCACAATACGATCCAAAATACGACGCGCATTCTGCGCATTGATCTTGTTGGGCTCAAAGGCATGCTTCTCTTCAAAGGCCTTTTTCACTGCCTCTTTGGTGATCTCATGAAAAACAACACGAAAAATCTTTTTCTTGCCATCAGGCGCTAAATGCGGAACCAGATTCCAACCAATCGCCTCCCCTTCGCGATCAGGGTCAGTCGCAAAATAGATCTCGGTCTTACCTTCCGCCTCTTTCTTAAGCTTGGTCAAGACTTTCTGCTTGGCACGCACAACAATAAAACGCGGCTCAAAGTCCTTATCCACATCTACCCCAAGGGTAGACTTAGGAAGATCGATCAAGTGCCCCATGGAAGAGGTCACTTTGTACTTGCTCCCAAGAATCTTATTGATCGTTTTGACCTTAGCAGGTGATTCGACTATAACGAGGGATTTCGACATAAATTCTAAAGATTCCTATAAAAATTATGATAATCCATTACATGCGCCACTCTTAATTTCCACAAAAACAGATAATATGCAACAAATATATTAACTGATTAGCGACCACTCACCAATTCGTATATTTTCCCAGGCAACTCCCGAACAATCTTTTTAAGCTGTAACGCAAGCAAAGGCGCCATCAATCCCGACGAAGAAGACCCTGTCTTCACCTGTAAACTTTCCAAAGAAGACTTCCCTTCCTTAATAATATCGAAAAGTTCTTTTTCCTCATTATCCAGATCCGGGGACTCACAAGAAAGGCTGGACCCCGCACTTTCTGGCCTCATAACCTTAACCGGTAATTCTTCAAGAATATCATCAACTGACAGAACAAGTTTTGCCCCTTGACGAATAATGGCATGCGGCCCCTGAGACAAAGGACTATCAACCCGGCCGGGTAAGGCAAAAACCTCACGCCCTTGCTCAAGAGCAAAATCAGCCGTGATAAGCGCCCCACTCTTCAAATTCGCCTCAACAACAAGAACCCCCAACGACAAGCCACTCACGATCCGGTTTCGCCGGGGAAAATTATAAGAAACAGGTGGTGTACCGAAAGGAAATTCAGAAATAATACACCCCTTCTCACGAATAGCATCAAAAAGAAATTTATTCTCTCGAGGATAGACAATATCAAGTCCGCAACCCAAAACGCCCACCGTCTGCCCGCTTGCCCTTAAACACCCGCGATGAGCTGCCGCATCAATGCCGCGCGCAAGACCAGAAATGATCGGCACGCCCAGTTCCGACAGTTCACGAGCAAACTGTTCCGCCATCTGCAAGCCATAGATCGTCGCGTTCCGGGAACCAACAATCGCAATCGCACAATCAAGCCTCTCCGGGATCTTACCTTGGATATAAAGAACGATCGGAGCATCCGCGATTTCCTTGAGCCTGGATGGATAATCATCGTCCAAGATCGTCATAAGCCTGGCGTCGTGCTCAAGCAAACAATCCTCTTCTGATTTCAGAAAAGTCTCAGCATCAAAAGTCTCCATGTTAATAATGAGTTGCTCAGGAAGCCCCACGCTTCGCAAACTTCCATTGCCAAGCGATTCAAAAATACTTTGGGGAGATCCGAAATGCTGGATCAATGCGAGTGTTCGCCTGTTACCAAGACCAGAAATAGCATTGAGAATCAGAAGCGCGTCACGATTTGTCTTTGGACAGAATAAAGAGGATTTCATCGACCACCTTACCTATGTTGTCTTCATTGGAATCTACAATGAAGTGGGCCGTTCGGTAATGGGGGTCGCGTTTGGCCAACAGTTCCTTGATCTTACCAAGAGGATCGGGCACGTTCAGCAAAGGCCGATCGGTTTTCCCCTTAGTCCTGCGATACACACTCTCAGGCGAGGCATAAAGATAAAAACTAATGCCCGTCGCTTTAAGCACATTGAAATTCTCTTCATTGGCGGCGACACCTCCGCCGCAATCGATCACGAGATTCTTTTGAGCAGACGCCTCACGGACGATCTCCTTCTCAACCTGACGAAAATACGGCTCGCCTTTTTTGGCAAAGATATCCGCAATCCTCATACCTTCTCGCTTCTCTACGAGCTCATCCGTTGAGACGCATTCGCGACTCAAGCACTTAGCCAACTCCCGAGAGGCAAATGTCTTTCCGGAAGCCATAAAACCGACTAAAACAATATTTTTCTGATCCTGCATCATAGGTGAATCGTATCAAAATATTGACAAAAAGTCAAATCGCCTTTTTGATCTCCATTTTCAAATTTTGAAGAAAAACCTCAGCACGGGTCTTTGACGTCGTCGCTGGCGCGACAAAACGACTTCCTTTAGTGGACCCGTGAACCGCTTGAGCGCTCATAGAAAGCCCTCGACTGTTTTTCTTATGAATCAGAATCTGCTTTTCCTTCTTGCTCATTTTGACCATGCCTTGATAAAACTAGCCCGACTCCTGTCGTAAGTCTTCTCACCCTCACTTGGAAAGAAACAGCCTGGGATAGCCCCTTTGTTGCGATGATAAATAACACATTCGCAGCAAATCCCTTTACGTGAACAACCAGGATACGTACATGTACAATCTTTCAAATTTCTTTCTTTCAAACATTCCATAAAACCCCTCCTTTAAAACTCATACAAGTGTATCCTGCGAACCTTTTAACGTCAAAAAGAAAATAGTGCCCCTCACTCGAAATACCTCCTGCTCGCAACACGGTTCGGGGTGTTTTGGCGAGAACCCTCACCAAAACAAAACCCCGCGCCACCCGGATACTGGGGGACGCGGGGTAAAAACCAATACAAGCATACTATAAACGCCTTACGCCCTGCCAGCAGAGCCAAGGACATTCTCGTTCTTCTGTTTGTACACCTTAACCAGGGCATCACGCGCCGGACCTAAGTATTTCCGCGGATCAAATTCACCAGGATTCTCAGCGAACGTCTTACGAATGAGTGCAGTCATGGCCAGACGACCATCAGAATCAATATTGATCTTGCAGACCGCCGACTTCGCGGCACGACGGAGCTGTTCCTCAGGAATTCCGACAGCAGCCTCAAGCTTGCCGCCGAACTTATTGATCATCTCAACATACTCGGTCGCCACAGAACTCGCGCCATGAAGAACGATTGGGAATCCTGGAATGCGCTTCTCGATCTCCTCCAGAATATCAAACCGTAACGGCGGCGGAACCAAAACCCCGGTCTTGGGATCCTTGGTGCACTGGGCAGGCTTAAACTTGTAAGCACCATGGGATGTGCCGATGGAAATAGCAAGTGAATCAACGCCCGTTCTTTTCACAAAATCAACCACCTGATCAGGCTGCGTATAAACCGAATGAGCGGCCACCACATCATCTTCAATGCCGGAAAGAACACCAAGCTCAGCTTCGACCGTCACATCATGCTGATGCGCATAATCCGCAACCTGTTTGGCAAGCTCCACGTTCTTCTCATAAGGATGATGCGACCCGTCGATCATGACGGAAGAAAACCCAGATTCAATACAGCTTTTAGCAAGCTCAAAGGTATCGCCATGGTCCAGATGAAGCGCGATGGGAATCTCCTTAAGATTCTTAGCCTTGGCAATTTCCTTCATCATCTCAACAGCACCCTTGGCCATCCAGCGCAAAAGAGTTGCGTTGGCATACTTACGGGCGCCGGATGATACCTGCAAAATCACCGGCGATTGCGTTTCAACGCAAGCCGTGATGATCGCTTGGATCTGCTCCATATTATTAAAATTGTACGCGGGAATGGCGTATCCGCCCTTCACAGCTCCGCGAAACATTTCGCGTGTATTCACAAGACCTAACTCTTTGTAAGAAACCATATTTTCTCCTCTTTTAATTATTCTTTAATCCTGCCCCAAGGGAAAACTCTCTCTACCATCCCCACAAGGGCTTTTAATATACTCACGAAATACCCAGCCGACAAGAAAAATTCTCGGCTTCCTTAATTTTTTCCCTATAAATAAATCGGGATCAATACATTCCATACCCAGAAAGGATCCAGGCGATCAGTTTCTCTCCAAAAAGAAGACTAACAACAGCTGCGACCGCCAAATAAGGCCCAAACGCTATGGCGCTGCTCTTCGTACGAATCTTCTCAACAATAGCAAAGGGAATCCCCAGGAACGGAGCAAGAACAATTGTCAACAGAGCAAGCTTCCATCCTAAAAATGCGCCGACCAGGGCCATGAGCTTGACATCCCCGCCACCCATAACGCCACCCTCCTGACAATCAAGGATAAGCGCATAAACCTTCTCCCTCTCCTTGTCCCACGATGAATCTAAAACAAAACCTTCCTCTAATTTGACCAAAGAAAATTTAGGCTGAATCTCCCCCTCATCATCAAGATAGCCCTTGTTCATGAGTTCCTTGAAAAGATCTTCATACCGATCCGTTACACTTTTAAGATCAATGAGTGTCACAACCCTTTTTTTAATCAGAATCGCTCCCACCAGCCCCAAGAGATAAAGGGCGCCCCCACCAACGATCACTCCCTGACAAGAGGCAACAAGACCCAATATCCTGACCGCTCGAGCATCAGGAACCACAAATATCGTCAATAAAAACTGAAAAAGAACAGCAACAAAAACTGAACCAATGAGCCACACATCCTCCTTTGCCAAAAAAGAACGTCTGCCCCACGCATCCAGCAACATCAACAACAAAGCCAAAACAGAAAAGATCGCACACAAAGCCAATCCTATCCCTAACAAAGGACTTCCTGCCATGGACTGGATCTGAGGAAGAAAGAAACTCATAACCAATCCTACAGGAATGCCCCAAAGGCTCAATTCATCAGGAATAATACGAAGCTCCAAGTCAACAAACGTCGCAATAATAAGAGAACCAACAAGAAAGAACCACGGGATCAGCGTCCAACTAAGGCCAAAAAAGAGATACAATCCTAAAAAAATGATACCTGTCAGAAATTCAATGCCTGCGTAGCGAAAAGAAAACACGGTCCCACAATCGCGACATTTCCCGCGAAGAAGAAAATAACTGAGGATAGGAATATTATCAAACCATCGCACCAGCTTATCGCACTTCATACAGTGCGATCCAGGCATCACCACAGACTTGCCCTGTGGCAAACGGACAATGCAGACATTCAAAAAACTCCCGATCGCAGAGCCAAAGGCAAAAAAGAAAATCCGAAGAATAATCTCTAATTCATTCATTTTTTATAACACGCTTTCTCTAATTCTTCCCACATCCTCGCCTTCACAGGTTCGGGAAGCTGAATCTCTGCCCAATGCTGAAACGCCAGGACCCCCTGATAAAAAAGCATCTTCAGACCATTAACCGATTTGGCGCCTTTCGCCTTAGCCATCTTTAACAGAGGCGTCTCCGGCGGATTATAAACAAGATCGTAAACCAACATATTTGAGTGCAGCAATTCTTCGCTCACCAAAGACGGATCCGCAGCCTTCATACCAATCGGCGTAGCATTGATCAAAAGGTCGGCAATCTCGATATTAAGATCATCAATGCTGTTGACAACTTGGACATGGCTCGCGTCAACCCTTGACCCAACATCCTGAACGAGAGCAACAGCCTTATCTTTGTCCACATCATAAATACGCACGGAATCAGGCCTTGACCCAAGCAGACAAAATACGCTCACAATCGCACGCGCCGCTCCTCCTGCACCCAGAATTGCAATGCGTTTTCCAGCGGCATCAAAACCAACCTCCGTCAGATGCGCCAGAAAACCAGGGCCATCGGTATTAAATCCAACGAGCCTGCGATTTTTATCGATCACGACCGTATTGACAGCCCCCACCTTGGTCGCAAAAGGATCAAGCGCATCCAAGAAAGGGATCACATTTTCTTTATGAGGAACGGTCACATTCAACCCAAAAATAGGACTATCCTTATCTTTGAGTTCCTTTAAGAAGCCTTCGATCTCTTCCTTTTTCATAGGAAAAAGAACGTACTCAGCCTCCACATCCAGCGCCTTGAAAGCCGTATTATGCATAACGGGAGATAAACTATGCCCCAGGGGATACCCGATGAGACCGTAAGTTGCTTTAGCGAAATGATCCATCATTCATAAAACAAGACACTTGAAATAGAACACAAAAACCCGTGCCCTATTACTTGTGCCTTGTGTCTCCTAATTAAGGTTGTAACCCAAAATCAATATCCTTAACCTTTGTTTTTGTTTTCTTTGAAAAACATGCCTTGTTCACTGCGTTCAGATACGCTTTGACAGAAGCTTCAATAACATCGGTCGATGCGCCAATACCCATGACCTTCTCCCCGTCAAAATTAACCCGCACGCGCACCTCACCCAAGGCATCTTTGCCCTGCGTCACAGACTGGATCCCGTAATTAAGGAGCTTACCCTTCATGCCCGTGATCTCATCGATCGCAAGATAACAGGCATCGATTGGACCGTCACCTGTCGCAGCCTTCTTCTGAATCTTTCCTGAAGACTTGAGACGCACCTCAACTTTAGGCTTGATCCCGGTTCCGCTTGTGACGACAAACCCATCCATCGTCCAAATATCCCTGACCTCCTGAACCTCGTCATCGACGATTGCGATCAAGTCCTCATCAAAGACCTCTTTTTTCTTATCGCACAGGTCCTTAAAACGGTCAAAAGCACGCAACAATTCCTTATCTCCCAGATCGATCCCCAACTTCTTGAGGCGATCCTTGAGGGCGGCACGACCGGAATGTTTCCCCAAAACAAGCCCGATCCCTGTAAAACCAACATCCTCAGGACGCATGATCTCATAGGTCGTCGGTTCTTTCAAAACACCGTCCTGATGGATCCCGGACTCATGGCGAAAGGCATTGCCACCCACGATCGCCTTATTCGGCGGGACAGCGAACCCCGTATACTTGCTGACCAGGCGCGACGCCCGGCAGATTTCCGAACTATTAATCCCCGTCAAAACGCCAAAATAATCCTGGCGCGTGCGCAAGGCCATAACCACCTCTTCCAGGGAACAATTACCGGCGCGTTCGCCAATGCCATTGATCGTACACTCGATCTGACGAGCACCGTTCTTGACCGCTGCCAAAGAATTGGCCACAGACATCCCCAAATCATCATGACAATGCGCAGAGATAACGGCCTTGCTAATATTGGAAACATTATTCCTGATATCCAGGATCAACTTTCCATATTGTTCCGGCACAGCATAACCAACCGTATCCGGGATATTCACAGTACTCGCTCCCGCCTTGATGACAGCCTCCAGAACCCGATACAAAAACGTTTTTTCCGAGCGAGAGGCATCCTCAGGCGAAAACTCAACATCATCCACATATTTACGCGCATGTTTCACGGAATCGACCGCGATCTGAACGATCTCATCAGGAGATTTACGCAGTTTATGCTCCATGTGGATCTTGGATGTCGCCAGAAAAACATGGATCCTGGGACGTTTGGCACCTTTTAATGCCTCCCCCGCTGCATCAATGTCTTTCGTGATGGAACGGGCCAGAGCGCCAACCGAACAATTCTTAATTTTATGCGCCACCATCTGAACAGATTCAAAATCTCCCTTGGAAACAACGGGAAATCCGGCCTCGATGATGTCAACGCCCAAACGCTCCAATGCTTGGGCGACTTCCATCTTCTCGCGCTGGTTCATGCTGGCGCCCGGTGCCTGCTCCCCGTCGCGCAAAGTCGTATCAAAAATTAAGACTTTGTTTTCTTTTGCCATAAAAAACTCCTATTATCAAATTCCTCGGGCCGAAAAGCTCCCCTTGTTAGCCACCTCGAGATATTTTGGTAAGGATCCTTACCAAAATAAAAAACGCTCGTCGGTGACGAGCGTTCTTTATTAACCCTCTTATCACCTTTATCTTATTTCTTCATCCACGGCATCATGGCCCTTAGTTCCTTACCGACCTTTTCAATAGGATGCTTCTCGCTATCCTGGCGCATCTTTGAAAAATTCGGTCTGCCATTTTTGTTCTCGCGTATCCACTCGCGCGCGAACCTGCCGGTCTGGATCTCTTTAAGGATCTTCTTCATTTCCTTACGAGTCCGATCATTAATGATGCGCTTACCGCGACTATAATCACCATACTCAGCCGTATCTGACACGCGCTTACGCATACCAGCAACGCCTTCTTCATAAATAATATCAACAATAAGTTTCAGCTCATGAAGACACTCAAAGTAGGCCATTTCCGGAGCATAACCCGCATCGACCAGGGTTTCATAACCCGCCTTAAGGAGCTCACTTGTGCCACCGCACAAAACAACCTGCTCGCCAAAAAGGTCAGTCTCTGTCTCTTCCTTAAAAGTCGTCTGGAAAGTGCCTGCCCGTGTTCCACCAATACCTTTGGCATACGCCAGGGCCTCTTTCAAGGCATGACCCGACGCATCCTGATGAATCGCAACGAGACTCGGAACGCCCTTACCCTCTTCATACTGACGGCGAACTAAGGCACCCGGCCCCTTCGGCGCAATCATCCAAACATCCACATCAGCCGGTGGCTTGATCTGGCCAAAATGAATATTAAAACCATGAGAAAAAACAAGCGCCTTGCCTTTTTTCAAATGACGACGGATCGCCTTCTTGTAGATCTCAGCCTGAAGATGGTCCTGTGTCAGGATCTGGATAATATCACCCTTCTGGGCAGCTTTGCCTGCATCCATAGGCTTGAAGCCATCTTCCAAAGCTATCTTATAATTAGGACTCGTTTCGATCTCTGAAATAATCACATTAAGCCCGCTGTCACGCAGGTTCAGCGCCTGTCCACGACCCTGAATACCATAACCAATAATGGCAATGGTCTTGTTTTTCAAAACATTTAAATCCGCATCTTTGTCATAATAAATCTTAGCCATGTTATCCTTCCTTAGGTTGTTTTATCCGCCCACAAATGAGCGTCTTTCAATGAGGTTAAAGTATATGAGAAAAGTTAAAAATAGTCAATCCCTCGCGCGCATCTTAAAAAAACAGCAAAGCGTGCTATCTCAGCATCGAAATAAGCCTGTAATATTCCTTATATTCCTCGAACGGACGCTTACGGGCCTCTGCGAGAGAAATAATATTAATTTTATCCTGGATAACACCAATCGCCTTGCCGTAATTTCCCTCTAAAATCTGCTCAACAGCTGCAACGCCTAACCGCGTCGAAATATTACGATCAAGAGCGCAAGGATTTCCCCCGCGCTGAACATGCCCCAGTACAACAGAACGCGTCTCAAGCCCCGTCATGTTCGTAATGGTGCTGGACAAGGCCTCCGCCTTAACAACTCCCTCAGAAACAACAATGATCCAGCTGATCTTGCCCTTTTTAGCGCCCTTCATAATACGGTCGCACATGGCCTTGTAATCAGGCTTGAATTCCGGAATGACCACATCCTCAGCCCCAGCCCCAAGCGCCACCTGCATTGCGATATGCCCCGAACGATTGCCCATCACCTCAACGATAAAAATACGCTCCATGCTATGAGCCGTGTCGCGCACCTTATCAATGGCCTCCAAAGCCGTGTTGATCGCCGTATTGCATCCGATCGTCTGATCCGTGCCATAAAGGTCATTATCAATCGTCCCCGGGATCCCGACCGTTGGAAATCCCCATGTCTGATAAAGAGCATTCGCTCCTAGGTAGGAACCATCTCCACCCACAACGACCAAGGCATCAATCTTATGCCTTTTTAATGTCGCCAGCGCCTTCTTCTGCCCTGCCTCGGCCCGAAATTCCGACGAACGGGCGGTCTTGATAATTGTGCCGCCTCGACCAATGATGCCAGACACCGAACGAGGTCCCATCTCGATCAAGTCATTCTCGATCAAACCCTGATACCCGCGCATGATGCCCTCGATCTTAAGGCCGTAAGAGCATCCCGCCCGAACGACCGCACGCACGGCCGCGTTCATCCCAGGACCATCTCCTCCGGAGCACAAAACGCCAATCTTTTTAATTTTCGAAACCTTTGCCATAATCAATACCGATAATGATCTGATTTATACGGCCCATCGACCGGAATACCGAGATACTTGGCCTGCTTGGCCGAGAGTTTTGTAAGTTTAGCACCGACATTCTCAAGATGCAAACGTGCAACTTCCTCATCCAGATGCTTAGGAAGACGGTAGACCCCCACCGGATACTCTTTCTGCCAGAGCTCAAGCTGCGCCAGCGTCTGATTCGTGAAGGAATTGGACATCACAAACGACGGATGCCCCGTTGCGCAGCCCAGATTCACCAAACGCCCCTCAGCCAAAAGAATAATGCAATGTCCATCCGGGAACACATATTTATCGACCTGCGGTTTAATATTGATCCGCTTGATAGCAGGATATTTCTCAAGTTTCACGACTTCGATCTCATTATCAAAGTGACCGATATTGCAAACAATCGCACTGTCCTTCATCGCGGCCAAATGCTTGATCGTAATGATGTCTACATTTCCTGTCGTTGTCACATAGATGTTCCCTTCAGGGAGAGCATCCTCGACGGTCTTGACCTCAAAGCCTTCCATGGCTGCTTGAAGAGCGCAGATCGGATCGATCTCGGTGACGATAACACGCGCCCCGTAAAAACGGAGGGAATGGGCGCAGCCCTTGCCCACATCGCCATACCCGCACACAACAGCGACCTTGCCCGCGATCATAACATCCGTCGCGCGCTTGATCCCATCGGCCAAAGATTCACGGCAACCGTAGAGATTGTCAAATTTAGACTTAGTGACCGAATCGTTCACATTAAACGCCGGGAACAGAAGCTTTTTCTCCTCCATCATCTGATACAAACGATGAACACCCGTCGTTGTCTCCTCGGAAACACCCTTGATCTTGGGCGTGATCCCGTGCCATATCTTTGGGCTCTCTTTTAAAATCTGTTTAAGACACAGTAAAAGCTGCTTCTCATCTTCTCCGCCCGCCTTGCGATTCAGGACCTTCGCATCTTTCTCAGCCGCATACCCCAGATGCACCATCATGGTCGCATCACCCCCATCATCAACGATCAGATCCGGCCCCTTACCATCCGCCCAAATAAGCGCCTTCTTGGTACACCACCAATATTCCTCCAGGGTCTCACCCTTCCAGGCGAAAACCGGAATACCAAGGTCCGCGATTGCGGCAGCCGCCTGATCCTGCGTCGAAAAAATATTACAACTTGCCCAGCGGACATCCGCCCCGAGGGCAACCAGCGTCTTGATAAGGACCGCGGTCTCAATAGTCATATGCAAAGAGCCCATGATGCGTGCGCCCTTCAAAGGCTTTTTGGCACCGTATTTCCTCCGAAGCGACATCAGACCTGGCATCTCTTTTTCAGCCATTGCGATTTGCTTATGACCAAGATCCGCCAAACTCATATCCTTAACTTTATATTCTTTGGCTGCCATGAAATACTCCTTAAATATGATACGGGGACGACCCAGACAAACGTGTGAGCCGCCCCCGCGTTATCAACTGTTAAACTCCCGCGTCCTTCTTCAACTTGGCCGCCATGTCTGTCGTCTCCCAGGCAAATCCCGTGCGCCCGAAATGGCCATAGGCCGCTGTACGACGGAAAACAGGCTTGCGCAGATCCAGCTTCTTGATGATCCCGGCCGGCGTCAGGTCAAAGTTCTTGCGAATGATCGCAACGATCTTCTCCTCACTGATCTTACCTGTACCAAAAGTATCAACGAACACGCTGAGCGGCTCCGCCTTCCCGATGACATAACTCAACTGGATCAAACACTTTTCCGCGATTCCCGCGGCCACAATGTTCTTGGTGATATAACGGCACATATACGCCGCCGAACGATCCACCTTGGTCGGATCCTTCCCGGAAAAAGCACCGCCGCCATGAGGAACGATCCCGCCATAGGTATCGACAATGATCTTGCGACCCGTGACGCCTGTATCAGACTGGGGTCCGCCAACGACAAATTTACCGGTCTGGTTGATATAAAACTTGGTGTTCTTGTCGATCAATTTCGCAACGATCGGCATAGCAACTTGATCAATGATCTCCTGGCGAGATTTCTCAGTAATTTTCATTCCCGTCTTATCCAGGATCTTCTCGGTATGCTGGCAGGCCAAAACAACCGAGTCAATGCGCTTAGGCTGTCCATCCACATATTCCACCGTGACCTGACTCTTGCAGTCAGGCCCCAAATAATCAAGGATTTTCTCGTTACGGACCTTCTCGACACGCGCCACAAGCTTATGGGCGAGCGTGATCGGCAAAGGCATGAGCTCTTTCGTCTCATTAGTTGCATATCCATACATGATGCCCTGATCCCCAGCACCACCGGTATCAACACCCTGAGAAATATCAGGAGACTGACGGTTAATGGCATTCAAAATCGCACAGGTCGATGAATCAAATCCATAAACCTGATTCGTATAGCCAATATCGCTCAAGACGCCACGCACAAGCTTGTGGACATCAACATAAGTTGTCGTCGTAATCTCTCCACCCACAATAACAAGACCTGCGCTGATGAACGTCTCACACGCCACGCGCCCCTTAGGATCATCCTTTAACACAGCATCCAACACCGCATCCGAGATCTGATCGCAAACCTTGTCAGGATGACCATTGCCTACTGATTCTGATGTAATAAAATAATTGCCTTTCACGTATTCCGTCCTTTCGTAACTGTTAACAATGGGATTTAATTCGAAAAATACTTTTGAGCCTCATGATACGATTCCAAACTGCCGATATCATACCATTTTCCATTAAATTTAAAACCATAAACATCTTCTTTTATATGAAGCCACTGAATATAGCCCCCCGTCGTATCCTTACTTCCTGTCTCCTGAATAAACGTCCGGAAATTCGAAAGCCCTGCTGCCGGAAAATAATACAAGCACATCGAAATAAGGCTCGATTTCGGTTTTTTAGGCTTTTCTTCCAAAGACACGATCTTGCCCTTGGCATCCAGTTCAATCACCCCGTATTGACTCGCCTCCGCAAGAGTCTGTATATCATAACAACCTATAGTCGCAGAAGGCCCCTGTTTCCTTGCAAAATTAAAGAAATCGGTAATCCTGTAATCAAACAAATTATCGCTTCCCACAACAGACCAATCAGAAAGATGAGGATCCTGCCCCAAAAACAAAAG
>JADGCU010000050.1:6770-11651 GCA_015228785.1 Candidatus Omnitrophota bacterium | reverse complement strand
GCACACAGGAGTTGATTGATTTTTCCAAGAAGCGTTGAATCAACAATGACTTTCTTAAGAGACTTCGATGGCGCATCCAACCGAGGGTCATCCTCGATCACGGTATTAACTCCGACCATGATCGCATCAAAAAGATCGCGCTTTTTCTTCGCCCATAAACGCGTCTTGGGGGCCGTGATCCAACGAGGCTGACCAGAAGGCATCGACGTCTTTCCATCCAAGCTCTGAGCGATCTTGGCAACGACAAAAGGCATCTTCTCAGTCATATGTTTAATAAACGGACGATTGATCGCCCTGGCCACATCCTCACAAATGCCAAGAACGACGCTAACCCCATGCTTTCTTAAAATTGTAAGCGACTTGCCGTTGTTGACCGGATTAGGATCGATCATCGCCACAACGACTTTCTTGATCCCTGCTTTCAAAACAGCATCAACACACGGTGGCGTTCGCCCCCAATGAGAACAGGGTTCCAGCGTGGCGTACATCGTAGCGCCACAAGCCCTTTCGCCCGCTTTCTTGAGCGCCTCCACTTCAGCATGATCTGCTCCACAGCGACGATGCCAGCCCTCGGCGATCACTCTGCCATTCTTAACAATAACACAACCAACCAGAGGATTAGGAGATGTCCTGCCTGCTGCCCGTTGGGCAATCGAGATCGCCCTCTTCATAAAAAATATGTCGTCTTTCCTGACAGCCATAAGTTTAACGGCGCAACCATTCCTTCATTTTCTCCACATGCTCATAAGGCAAATATGCCTTACCGATCCATGTACTGTCCTTGCCCTTGCCATGCGCATCAGACCCGCCAGAAATAAGAATCCCGTGTTTCTGAGCTATCCCCACATAGAAATTGGCGACCTCCATAGAACAGTTCGGATAATACGCCTCAATACCGTCTAAACCGGCCCGTACAAACTCCGGGATCAATTCATCTTTCTGCGTCAACATGGGATGTGCCAGAACAGAAATCCCGCCGGAATCCTTGATAAGCTTGATTGCCTCGATCGGCGTCTGCTTAAACTTAGGATAATAAGCGGGCGCCCCTTCACCCAAATACTTCTCAAACGCGGCATTTAGTGATGGCACATGACCGCGGGCGACAAGAAGCTTGGCCAAATGAAGCCGACCCACTGAATCAGACTTCAACTGTCCACACACTTCATCAAAAGCAATATCTTTAACCCCCATCTGGTTTAACTTCGAAACCATCTTACGCATCCTGTCCATCCGGCCCAACTGAATGTTCCCCAAAAGCCTCACAAGAGGACTGTCCTTCAGATCAAAGAAATAGCCTAAAATATGGATGTCTTTCCCGTGATATTCAGAGGACAATTCGACGCCAGGAACAACTTCAAGCCCGACGAGATCCGCAGCAGCCTTGGCCGGAGCGATCCCATCAATCGTGTCATGGTCTGCGATGCCAATGGCGGCAAGCCCTGCCTCTTTGGCGGCCGCGACGACCTCCTCAGGCGACATGGTGCCATCAGAAAAATGAGTGTGTATATGAAGATCAGCGATGCGCTGGCTCATGAACCTGAGGTCTCACAAGAAATTTCCTGTTTGTGGATCTTATCGAGGATGCCGTTGACAAATTTACTGGACTCAAGATCACCATACTTCTTAGCCAATTCAACGGCCTCGTTAATGGCCACTTTAGGCGGGATGTCAGAGGCATGCTTAAGTTCAAACATCCCCATACGTAAAATATTTCGATCAATGACGGCCATACGCTTGATCTGCCAGTTAGTGGCGTACTCAGAGATTTTATTGTCAATAACCTCAAGATTCGCATAAATGCCCTCAACAATAATACGAGCAAAGTCGCGAACCTCCTCAGAATGCTCAGGCTCCTGTTCCCAGAAAGCGGCAATCGCCTTTTCAGGAAGACGATGAATGATCTCAGCCTGATAAAGGATCTTTAGAGCACATTCCCTGGAAACGCTGCGTTTTCTCATAGACCGCCTTAAACTTATTATACTTTTCTCAAAGTTTCTACCATTTCGACAGCAACACGTGCTGCAGAAGCTCCCTTATTATCCCGATCCCCTTCTTGAGCACGGGCCTCACACAAGTCTTGACTGTCTGCGGCAAGAACCTCAAAAATAATAGGCTTTCCTGTCTTCAACGCAACTTCTTGAATGCCCCGAGCAGACTGCTCAGCAACAAGTTCATAATGAAGCGTTTGTCCTTTAATAATAGCACCCAGGCAAATGACCGCGCAGATATTCTTTTTCTGTGCCAACTTCAAAGCCATGACAGGGATCTCAAAGGCCCCAGGAACACGAACGACCTGGACCTGGCTTTCATCGATATGAAGACGCGAAAATTCTTTAAGACAGGCCTTTAACATCTTCTCCGTAATGTGTTCATGAAAGCGGGCAACAATGACAGCATAAAGAATTTTATCAGTGACCATCTTAGACTTGACACTTTTCTTTGACATCACCCATTCTCCTATACAAAAAAGGACTGGAAATTCTCCCAGTCCTCATGTCATTCTCGGACTTAGAGGTCAATTACAATAAATGCCCCATCTTTGTTTTCTTCGCATCCAGATATTTCTTATTCTTTTCGTTATGAGCTACCTGAAGCGGAACGCGCTCAACAACCGTCAATCCATACCCTTCAAGACCTACGATCTTACGCGGATTATTCGTGAGCAACCGGATCTGTTTTACTCCCAGGTCAACGAGGATCTGGGCACCGATCCCATAATCACGCAAATCTGCAGCAAAGCCAAGGGCCTCATTAGCCTGAACCGTATCCATGCCGCCATCCTGAAGCGCATAGGCCTTGAGCTTATTTAAAAGCCCGATCCCTCGGCCTTCCTGACGCATATAAAGCACAACCCCCGCGCCTTCCTTGACAATACGCTTCATGGATTCCCCTAACTGCTCGTTACAGTCGCAGCGCAAGGAATGAAACACATCCCCCGTGATACACTCCGACTGAACGCGTACCATCAGGGGCGTTGTCCCATCAAACTTTCCCTTCACTAAAGCAATATGCTGCTCTTCATCAAGCCTCGAGGAATAGACAACCATTTTAAAATCGCCAAACTTTGTAGGCAGTTCAACTTCCGTCTCGCGCGAAATGAATTTCTCATTCTTGCGGCGATATTCGATAAGACTATCGATCGTACAAATCTTGATCCCATGCTTCTTGGAAAAATCAATCAACTCCTGTGTGCGCGCCATGGTTCCATCATCATTCATGATCTCACAAATAACACCTGCCGGATACAATCCAGCCATCGTTGTGAGGTCAACGGAAGCCTCCGTATGCCCTGCGCGAACAAGAACCCCGCCCTTTTTAGCTCTGAGCGGAAAAAGATGACCCGGTGTCACAAGATCCTTATGCCCTGACTTAGGATCAATCAAAAGCTTCACCGTATAGGAACGATCAGCTGCAGAGATCCCTGTCGTGATGCCTTTGGCCGCATCGACCGAGATCGCCCAACCGGTATTACACGGCTGATGAAGGTCGCTGGTCGCATCCTTCATCGGATGAAGACCCAGTTGATCCAGTCTTCCGGCCTCCATAGGCACACAGACAAGCCCACGGGCATATTTAGCCATAAAATTAATGATATCCGGCGTAACATGTTCAGCCGCAACAAGAAGGTCGCCCTCGTTCTCGCGCCCCTCATCATCCATAACAACGACCATACGTCCGGCCTTCAACTCTTCTAAAATCTCAGGAATAGAATGAAACATGAAAAATCCTTTTTTATCGTCGGGTGATGGGCAGTTCCTGCCCGTATAAATTTTGGTCATATTAGGTGAAATAATATGCCTTGTCAAGGCATTTGTCCGGGCTATAATCGAGGCAATAATTAAAAAGACCCGAATACTGGTCTCAACACACAAGATCAGCCGAAAATGTGCTTTTCGCACATCCTGTGTTCTGTGACTTATACCCAATGTCTTTAAAAAACATGCCAATAGCCAAACGTATTGCCCAGCAGCTGACTTCAAACAAACAAACCCTCGCAACCGCTGAGTCTTGCTCGGGTGGATTAGTCGCCCACACACTCACAAATATACCCGGCTCCTCTGTCTGGTTTAAAGCCGGAGTCATTGCCTACGCGTATGAGGCCAAGACCGATCTTCTAGGCGTTCCCAAAAACATGCTCCAGAAACACGGGGCCGTGAGCGCTCCTGTGGTCAAGGCCATGGTCCAGGGCATTCGTAAGCGTTTCAAGACAGACTTTGGGATCAGCATTACAGGGATCGCAGGCCCCACAGGCGGAACAAAAACCAAGCCGGTTGGGCTCGTTTTCATCGCTGTGGCCTCGAACAAGAAAACAGTCATCCGATATTTCATCTTTAAAGGAACACGGCTACAAATCAAAAAACAAGCAACAGAAACAGCATTAAAAATGCTCTTAACCCTTTTATGACAACAAAAATCCGTGCCTTCATTGCGATTGAACTCGACCAGCATGTGCGCGACGCTCTCATCCAAGTTCAAAACAAATTGCGTGTAAGTGACGCAGATGTAAAATGGACCGCGCCAAACGATATCCACCTTACGCTCAAATTCCTGGGCGACATCTTTCCATCCGATACCGATACTGTTTCTCTCATCATTTCCAAAAGTGTGACCGGGATCTCGCCTTTTATAATCGATATCACAGAACTCGGCGCCTTCCCGGACATCCTGTTCCCTAAGATTGTTTGGGCCGGCGTAACCAAAAATACGAATACCCTTATCAAGATCGCAAAGGAACTTGATACGGATCTGGTAAAAGTAAAGATCAAGAAGAACGAACGCCCCTTCACAGCACACATCACTCTCGGCCGAGAACGTTCGCTGTGCGGCAAGGACCGGCTCTCCGCAGCTCTTGAGGAAACCAACATCCCGCCCAACCTCTCC
>JADGCU010000050.1:0-6730 GCA_015228785.1 Candidatus Omnitrophota bacterium | reverse complement strand
CGCAGGGGCCGGTCTACGAAGCCCTCAACACCTTTCCTCTGAAATAAAGAGAGCCGCTGGTTTTTGACCAGCGGCCCCGTAGCTTAGAAATCAAAGCCCCTTCTTGACTATTCAAAGTATAAAAGACATACCCCTTTCTTTCAAGAAAAATTTTGGCCTTAAAGAGCCTTCCCGAGCCATCTCCAAGACCTTTAATGTCCCCGGTCAGAGTCCCCGCTCTGACTAATATCTCATTATGGAAGCGGGGTCCCGCTGCCAAAAAATACTATTAGTAAGGCGGGAGAACCGACATCGCCCTTGTAGTCAAGAAGGTGCTTTATCCATTAAGCTACGGGGACACTAAACTTGCGAATATATTATAAAATATTGATATAAAGTCAATATATAATTTAATAAGATACCACATATTAAAAAGCACCAATAGGCAATAATTCTAGAAAATCTACCTTTATTAAATCTTATTTCTGCACACTAGCAAAAAACGCCTGAGGGTCTGTAAGCGGCATGATGCTGAGGATCACGGGGACAAACCCATCGATCCCCTTTGCTATCATGGCCGGATCAACGCCAGTGCTGAAATCCACCTTGTCTCCTGTCTCGGAAAGCTTGAGTTCTTTGGAATTCAGATCAATACCACCTTTCTTCTTATCCTCATCCATCGCCTTCTTCCCCGACTTGACTTGCCTCTGTTTTAACTCCTGATAAATATCCCAAATCGACTGCTTTGACTTCCAGAAGGCCTCATCATCTTCCCCGAATTTTCTCAAAAACTCCTCTTCCAGATTTAATTCTTTAAATATCGATCTGCCTGACTTGAAAGAACGTCTGAGAGACTGATAAAGATTCGGCATCCCGAGGGGCCAATCACGCTCATGGCCGGTCACAGACATCGGATTTTTCATAAACCGGATATCTTCAAGTCTTCTTGCGTATCCATAAGCGCTGTTTCTCACTTGGCTAAAACTGAAGTAATGTGGCAAACGGGTTGGGGTGCCCTGCTCCAAGGCACGCAATAACTGTCCCTGAGGGGTTGCGAATAAATTATCATCCGCCAGAAAATCTCTCGTCTCGGGATGGGCCCTCGCGAAGTCCTCCACCGTCCGCGCGCCTTCCAGCGGCAACGTCATGCCTTCTCGCTTATTTAAGTAATTGACGACTTCCGGGATCTGGCAGATCGCAAGGGCATCTTCCAATCGATTGGAAGTCTCATCCAAATATTCATGAAGCCTGAAATTCAGCGATTCGGCATAGGGCAAATCTTTCAAAAATGGCAATTGCGCGATCAGGATCCTGTCCAGTCCTTCTTCCTTTGCCCTAGCCGTCCTGATCCTAAGCCATCTTGTGACAGCGTAATGCAAATAAAATTCCGGGATTCGGGCTTGATCAATAGCCCCCTGCCGACCTAATTGATCCAGAAGTTTTTCAACTTCAGCCAGAGGGATGTTATCAAACAGAGAATAATAATCTATTGGATTTAGAACGCTCCCCTTTCCCTTATCTGAAAGGACTGCAACCCGAACGGATTTCCCCGGAAGAAGCGCTTTTAAAAGACGGAATTTCTTAAGGAGCGCATGTTTACCTCTCAAAATAACCCTTCTTATGCCCGCAGGATATTTCAGAGAATAATCGGCCTTTTTCATCGCCTCCTGAGAAACCCGGGACTGAATATCCAGGCGCAGAATTTCCAGCCATTTTTCCATATCCTGCCTCTTATTCTGAAAAACAGCGAGCACATCCTGCGAGAAACCTGCCTCTGAAATATGACGCGCTACCTGAGAAACATGATATTCCAGCAATATCAAATTTACTTTCAGCTCAGCCGTGGAATATGTGTTTCTTTTGTCAATATACTCACTCCGTATTAAATGACGTAAATCCTGCTCAATAAACCCTAAAGATCCTGCCCATCCCACCTCAGAACGCACAGCGTCGCCAAAAGACACCTGCGGATGCTGATGAAGAAACGCTTTAAAGAAATCTGGATGGGAAATATCTTCTCCATCCAGAACTGCTTTCTCCCCAATGCCAAAAGTTTCAGGTTGCTGAATGAGCCAGCCTTTATTCCTCTTAATCACACCCTCAACCGCGCCGCGAAGATCTTCCTTCTTGGGATCATAATAAACGATCTTAACTTCCTTTGGCAAACCCGTAACTTGTGTTCCAAGAGGCACGACCAGAAAATCACCGTCTTTTAGGCGATAATTACCCAAAATGAACGTGTCCGTAGGAAAAATATTGACCAATTGCGGCGCCAGATTCTTAAGCGGACTTACCACCGCATATTCATAATTATTACCCGCCCGACTTGTTTCTGCCTGAACCAAACCTCCCAAGGCAAAATGGGTCGTAATCCTAAAATACGTATCAGCCTTAGGCATTCCCGCTGCGCTCTTAACCGTCCCGGCTCTCAAAACGCCATCCTCAAGAGAATAATTACTCATCCCATGAATGCCATACACATGGTCTCCGATGTCCTTTGCAGAAGGCTGACGCTTCGTAGTAGGAACTCCGGCAAGCCACGCGTCATGGGCCTGACGATCCTTCATAGCTGACTCGGAATCCCTGGCATTATCCGCCCCCTCCATCGCCGCCTCGGCGGGAGCCCCGATAAGCGTTCCAATAAAAGTCTTTGTGTTATCAAAAACTTGATCCTTAGCATAATCCGAATTCTTAAACAAATTGACTCCCGATACCTCTGAATTAGCATCTTTAACCTCAAATTTAAAATGCTCCTTTAGCAATTCCAAAGCTGCCTTATTGGTCTCTGGTGTTACGAGAATCAACCGCCCACCAGGTTTCATTTTGGAAGCAAGCCCAAATTCACGAAAGAGCACGACTATATCCCTTAAAATGCCAAAAGCTGGAAGGACCAGAACAAGTTCACTCACAGATCGGTCTGGCAAAAATAACATAAGATCCAACCCTCCACGAACGATCCCGACATTATTACGCCCGTTCTTTTGAGCATCCTGAGCAACCAACGCGCCTTCATTAAATTTTCGTGCATATTCTTTATACTTTTCAGGTGCTCTTTCGTCTTTATCGTCAAATAAATCCGCACCAATAACCAGAGCATTCTCATTATCCTTAGCCTCCGCCAAAGCTTTAGTATTAGTCGTTCCGCCAGCCCCTATTTCCAAGACAATTCTCTCTTTCGTTGATATTTTAGAAAATAAATCCTGGCTA
Source organism: Candidatus Omnitrophota bacterium (assembly GCA_015228785.1). GTDB lineage: Bacteria > Omnitrophota > Gorgyraeia > Zapsychrales > Fredricksoniimonadaceae > JAAYZZ01. Next base: position 3,544 of record JADGCU010000050.1, on the reverse strand, counting down.
TATACCGGCGCGTTACCCTCAAGCCCTAAGTGTGCTACAAATTCGGGTGTAGCATTCGCTAACACGACTGATTTAAGCGTCTCCATTCGAGCCTCAAACATCGCCTTCCTCTTTCCGTACCACCCAAACGCCTTTTCATTATGCGGATCAAAACCATCTAGAACTTTTTCTTCTGTGATATAACCATTCCTTAACGCCCCCATCATCTCAGTGTTTAATGAACCCACTTCGACAGGCGTATTGTTCGCTCCTGCTGTAACGGCCCGACGAACAATATCAAGAGCTTTCAATACCATTCGCCTTGCGCGACCGGGCTTGACAGCCGTGGCCACATGAAGAGCAACGACAAAAGGCCGCCCAATAACTTGATAAAAATCTTTGATCGAATCTGCCAATATGGGTTTCTGCTTTTCATAAGACGCCGGATCAAAACCATTTCTTTCCAAAGCCGAACGGATCTCTCCCTGTGAATAATACAAAAACTGCGATCCTTCCGGCGCTACATGCTTGTCCGGCATTTCCTCAGCTGGATAAGCAGTAATCAAAATCTTACCGCCAGGCCTTAAAACGCGCTGCGCCTCCTTGAAAGCCTTGTCCAGATCCATCCCCCCAACGGACTCATTAAACACAACAACATCAAAAGAGGCATCTGGAAACTTCAAAGCCCCTGCGTCGCCAACGATAGCCTGACGCACGCCTTTCTGTTTAGCTGAGGCTATATTCTCTTCACTGATATCGACAGCCGTGACATCAATGCTCTTATTTTGCACCTCAAACGCCAGATCCCCCCGTCCTTCGCCTACAAAGAGAAGTTTATCCCCTTTACCTGTGGCATTTAAAATCCTCTCCATAACCTGTTGGCGAGCCTCAGGGAACTGCGTCACATAGCTATAAATAACACCCGCTTCAACTCCGCCATCGTAAACTCTTGCCTGATTCCTTGGGTCTGTAATTCTCTTGGCTTTCTCTAAGTCCAAACCGGCAATAGTCCTACCTTCATTAGGAGCCATCGCCAACTCAGGGGCAAAATCCTTTCTAGAGAAGAATTCCGTTGGCTCATCCTTGACGGGAGCCTCTTGCACCTTAATAAGTCGGCTGATCTCAGCTCTCAAATCTTTAAAAAACCCGTCGCGATTATCCCGATCACCTTGCTTAAGACGAACAGAATCGATCAACGCTACACCTTCTGCCCCCACAAGTTTGTCCTGTTCCAAATCATCCACAAATTTCTCCCAGTCACCTTGGGTCATGGACTCAGGAACACCTAAAGTCAATGGAGTATTTTCTTTTCCCGGCTTGTAGGTCGGCACCTGAAGCACTGTCACCCCAGGCTCTCTTTTCTCCGCCAACCCTTTCATGCTTAATTGCACAGTAAAAACCTGATCCTTACCATCAGCAGGATTTTTATACCGGAATTCATACTTCTGCAGAAAGATATTCAAATCCCAGGCCATTTTAGATACATTCATCGCCTTTTCTATTGGCGCCATTGGCGACTCATTACCAGGAGTTGCGAGGTTCACTTGCGCAACCACAGACTGATCCTGCTGGATTTCCTCAGCCTTCTTCGCAGAATCAGCAGGGGTGAAATTCACCTTTGACGAATCTTCTTTAAAACCACCCGAGAAATACTTTCGGGGGATAACATCCCCCGTGATCTGATCGGCCTCTTCCTTGATGTAATTAAAAGCCCCTTTCTTGAAGGCCTCAACATACTGACGCCAGATCTCCTCCTTCGCCCCCTTCTCCGCCAGATCAATGCCCTTGACCTTGTTCTGATCCATATACAACCGTCCAAGCAGACTTTCCTTCAGGTTCCGCTTAAACCATGTAGCCAAGACCATCGCATGATAGATCTGCCGTAAAATCGCGAAGTTCTCCCCTTCATTAACTTCCTTTTCGAGAACAGGAATCACAATCTCACGCAAAACCTGCTTGGCCAATTCTTGAGACTCAGGGGCGGCTGTTCCCTCTTGTGCCTTGTGTCCTGTGCCCTGATCTTTTTCCTGCGCCAGGTAATCCGCCTCCAACATCACCTTCAAATGACTGCTCTTAATAACCGCTGTATTACCTCCCACAAAAACAGTCGCCTCATCCGGCGTGATCCAGACCTTGTTAAACGTGTCAATGGGGATATCCGTCGTGCCGTACTTCTCCTGAGCCTTCTTGTAAACATCAGCCCAAAACTTTTTACCTGTGTCTCCTTCGGGATAGATGATGGAAGCCGTGATCTGCTTAAGAATATAATCCTCAGCCAGAAGGTCGCGCCCCATCTCAGTCTCACCAAAATTTTCAGGAATGATGCGGTTGTTTTCATAAGGGGACAGGTTAACCCACAGGTCTTTTTCAGGAGTGGTAAGTGACGCTAGGAAATAACGGATGAGTTTGGTCGATTCGCTCTTGAGCTCTTCTTGAGCCAAAGACGCGCGACCCGTATCAATCACAAAATCGAAACGCAAAGGCTGGTTAGGATAGACTTTCATGCCCTTGAACACAGGCGGAACAAAGGCCTTGCTCAAGGAAACCATGGTTCCTGGCGGAGGCATGGGCACAACGCTTTGCGCGTAAGAAGGAGAAACAGATCCCACGGCAAAAATGAATGCCATAAGACCAGACATGAATCTCCGAATACATTGGAGTCTTAAACCCATCCCGTTCATCACCATTTTTCCTCAAAACAGGCTTCCCTTGCCAGAAAAGCTACTATAAGTATTAACTATTAATAGAGGGATACAAGACGCAGAAGGGAATTTGGAGAAAACGCTACCTTTAGTAATATTACTATTGGGTATATGTAGGAGTATAGGAATATTCCCTCGGCCCAGATCGCTGTTTGCTCACTGATGACCTCGGGATATTTAACCCAGCAAGAATTCTTGATGCGTTACACCGGAGGCTACGAGGAGCCCAACAAGATCCCGAGCCGAATGGGGCACAAGAATCCTTGGTAAAATGAAAAGCCCCGGTCTTTGACCAGGGCTTTAAGAAACACCATCAATCACTACTATTAGTTACGCGAACGAAGTTTTGACAAAAGCCGCAAGATCTCCATATAAAGCCAAATAAGAGTAACCATAAGACCAAAGGCACAATACCACTCCATGTACTTAGGGGCGCCCGCTTCTGCACCTCGATCGATCATGTCAAAATCCAGAACCAGATTCATCGAAGCAATGCCCACGACAACAAGACTAAACCCGATCGACCAAATACTGTTCCCCTGAATAAAAGGAACGCTCACATGAAAGAATCCCAGGATCCAACTCACCAGATACACAAGGGCGATAGCACCAGTCGCTGCGACAACTCCCAGACGGAACTTATCTGTCACCCGGATCAAACCACTCTTGTAAGCCATTAACAAACAAAAGAGCGTACCGAATGTCAGCGCAACAGCCTGCATGACAATTCCAGGAAATTGCATCTCAAAGATCGCAGAAAGGCCACCCAACACAAGCCCCTCGCAAACCGCATAAACAGGCGCCGTATACATGGACCATTCTTTTTTGAAGATCGTGATAAGGGCAAAAATAATACCCCCGAT
>JADGCU010000009.1 GCA_015228785.1 Candidatus Omnitrophota bacterium | reverse complement strand
TCGCTCGACTTGCATGCCTAATCCACGCCGCCAGCGTTCACTCTGAGCCAGGATCAAACTCTCCAAAAAATGAACTTGGCTAAATTGAATTTCTTTATGGGTAATAAGTTGTCAAAGAACATGTGTGAATCAAAATCTCTTCTTCAGAGGGCAACAAGATTACCAAATATGAAATCTTTTGTCAAGGATTTTTCCATATCTTTTTTCACTCCTGACTTATCGTCGGAAAAATCTATGCCGACAAATAAATATCAGGGGGAAATGAAAAATCCACCCTCTGACAAAGCGCTAAATCTTTTGGGAACCAGCGGTTACTGCCCTATACAAACCTGAAGCATCAACTGCGTAGAAGAAAGAACGGCCACAAGCATACAACACAAAGAACGTTTTGTCAAATCAAAGCATCTTGTTTTCTTTAAGTATTTTTTCCGCCTCTTCAAGGGCCTTTCTCAAATCAGGCAAAAGGTGAATGTTAATAGTGACCCCCTTAGCCGTCGGAACCATCTCATTGGCTCCCTGGGTCATCGTCCATGTACGAATATCGATCAAGTCGTTACCCTTAAACTCCCGAATACCGACGCGCACCTCCTGAAACTTATTTTTCTGAAACACAGAGATCGTCTTATCCATATCCTCCCCCTTTGATCCTAATTAAAACTCTATATATTAATCAACTTTTCTTATAGAAAAAAGTGCCCGCATGGCTTCTACCTTGAGCTGCTCCTCAAGCACCTGAATTCGCGCAAAGCAATCAAAAGGATCTTTACCTATAGAAACAACCCCGTGACGTTTAAGAACAACCACCTTATTCGTCCTTAATCGCTCCACAACAGGAGCAGAGTCCTTCACATTAACCGAATTCTGCTCAACAGAAAAAACCTTGCCCAAAACATATTCCCCCTCAAATGTCGACGGAATAAAAAACTCATGCTCCAAGAAAAAGGCGTTTGTAAAAACCGTATGCGTATGGACAACGGCTTGAATATCCGAAAAATTTTTATAAACATCCAAATGCAATAGCTTCTCGCTTGAGGCCTCAACCCCGTCAAGAACAACGCCATTAAGATCTAAAAGAACAATGTCCTCTTCCTTCAAATACCCCAAACATGTACCGCGCCCTGTCAACAAAATACACTTGTCATTCACCCGCGAACTAATGTTGCCATTCCATCCACCGACCAAATCCTTTTCCCACAACAAGCGCCCAATTGAAATAATTTTATTCTTTATTTTCTTTATATTACGTATATTCATTTATTAAATTCTAATATATATAGATATATATTGTCAAGCTTCATAAACCAAGCTCTTTTTCTCTCTTATATATAATAAAAAACCCGGGCAAAAAACCCGGGCTTAATAAAAGAGGCTACTTATAGTTAAATTTTCTTGAATTTCTTCCCTAGGTCAAGAAAAAGAACCTGAGCAACGGTCTTTTTTGCAGGAGCGCTACGCGATGAAAGCTCAACCTTCACGTTCCCAGTATCCAAAGACGTCAAAAATACCCCAACTTCTGTCGTATCAACAGCCCCCGGAATATTCATAATAATAGCCATCCCGCGAACTTCATCCTGAGAAAAAACATAATATTTATTTTCATTAGCAATTTCAATAATCGCCTGAAAAATTCCCAGAAAATCGCCTTGGTATGACTGATACAAAGATTCTGAACGCGCGTCCTCCATGTCCTTTGTGGAAAAACCAACAATATTCTTAGGAGCATCCCAAAGAGTCGCGCACCCTGAACAAAAAACAAAAGAAAAAATCACAATAAGTTTCTTCATAATGTTCGGATTATAACAAACGCCCTTTTGTTTTCAAGGATTCTTTATCAGAATACTGTTGTTGCAATTTTCACGAATTTAAAAATTAGCATGAGGGTTACCCGTAGAAGGATTCGTTTTTCTCAAAGACTCCAGATTCTTTTCAAGATCCCCAGCCTTACGCTTCAATACTTCCTTCTCTTGCTCAAGCGAACGGATATCATTGGCCATATCCTCAAGACGCTTTTTACTCCCCTCACAAATACGCTCAAATCCCGAAGCCTGCGCACGACTCTTGGTCAGCTCATACTGTAAAAATTTATTCTTCTCCTCAAGGGCGCCATTCACCTGCTCCAGACCATGAACATCTTCTTTGCCGGACACATTCTCATTCTGAAGATGCACCCCCGCCTGCGCTTTCTTAAGCGCCTCATTATCTCGTTGAAGCAAATCGATTTCTCCGCGAAGATCACTGATCTGCTTTTGATACTCCTCACGAATCCCGCCAACAGCGGCCTCACGTGCAGAAAAATCATCAGAAGAAGACCTCAATCCCTGCGTCTCCTTTTCCAAACGCGCAATCATTTCATTCGCCTTAGCCAATTGACTACTTGAGACCTGACGCAAAGATTCTATTTGCTCCTGAACCTCTTTTTGGCTCTGCGAAGCTACCTCAAGTTGGGCCTTAAACTCTACATTTTCCTGACGCAACTGATTCAGCGCCTCCGTATCCCCTGAAGCCTTAGCCCATTCAGATCGAAAACGTTCCATGTCTCCCAGAAGCCGGTCATTCTCTTCATGAAGCTTATTGAGCGTTTCCAAGGCCTGACGAACCCGATCTTCACCCTTTTCCCGGACATTCTTAAGCTCTTCCTGAAGCTGTTGAATCTCATTATCCCTAACGATCAATTTTTCATCTATCAAGGAATCTTTCAACGCTAAAGGGCTAGGAACAGGAACAATAGCAGAAGCAGCAGGAGCAGGAGCAGACGCTTGTGGCGAAAAAGACGCAGACATTGTTGGTTGCGCCAAAGAACCACCTTTATCTAATCCTACACCTTGTGGCTGAAGAATATCTTTCTTCAACGAATTCAAAGGCCGAAAAGAAGGGCCAAAACTCTTTTTCCCAGGGAATTCTGGAGGTTTAAATTTGCCAAGACCCGCATTAATCGAAGGAACTCCCCCGGCATTCAAGGCTGCCGCCCTTTTTGCCTTTATCTTAAAAAACAACCAACCAAATAAACATAACGCAAAAACCAGAACGCCAATCAATAAAAAGACCACCCACATATCATCACCCCTTTACAGAAAAGCCTCGTCTTTCAAATACCGCACATAATCCGAAATCGCCAACTCGAGAGACGTGAAAGATCTTTCATATCCAACCCGACGTAAATTAGCCATATCCGCTTGTGTAAAATATTGATATCGGGAACGCAACTGTTCCGGCATATCAACATACTCAATCTGTAATTTCTTTCCAGCAGCATCAAAAAGTGCATGAGCCAAATCATTCCATGACCTTGCCTGTCCTGTCCCTACATTAAAAATACCATTAATCTGTGAATGCTCCATAAAAAAACGAACGATATCCACCGCATCCTTCACATAAATAAAATCCCTCTTCTGTTCACCATCTCCAAATCCTTCACGATGCGACTTAAAAAGACTCATCCTTCCTTCACCAACAACCCTTCCATAAGCCTTGGCAATAACGCTTCTCATCTCCCCCTTGTGATATTCATTCGGGCCAAAGACATTGAAGAATTTAAGCCCGACTACCTGAGCGTAAAGATCTTCCTGAAGGATCCACTCATCAAACATTTGTTTAGAGGTGCCATAAAAATTAAGAGGCTTACAAGACAAAATAGCCGACTGATCATCAGAATATCCGTTCTCGCCATCACCATAAGTAGCCGCAGAACTAGCATAAATAAACCGCGCCTTTTTCTTCAATGCAAACTGCGCCATATGACAAGAATACTCAAAATTATTCCTTAAATAATATTCCCAATCCTGCCCTGTCGTCGAAGAACAAGCGCCCATATGAATGATGCAGGAAATCTCCCCTTCAATCTTATCCGCCAAAACAAGGCTCAAAAAATCCGTCTTGTCAAAAAACTTCTGAAAGGATTTTCCAACAAGATTCTTCTTCTTCAAACCCTGTTCATCCCAATGATCAACAATGATTATATCCCTATGCCCCAGTTCATTAAGCCTGGACACAATACAACTACCAATAAACCCCGCTCCACCTGTAACAATAATCACGCTCTCTCCTTACCTCAACAATCCCTCGGCAATGCCTTGGCCAATCTCACTAGCCACCTGAGGCACTTCCTGCGTTTTCCTAAAAGACTTCCACCCTGAAATAAGAGCCATCACCTCACCCGTATCTTGACGACGAAGCTCCCCCTTGATTCTCAAAACACCGTTCTTTCGAGTTAGCGCCAACCCAGAAGGAAGCCGGAACTCTTCAATACGCCCATCCAAAACATATACAGCACCACTCAAATCCTCTTCCGTTGAGATCCTTAAAGTAGATGGAGAATACGCAAGGGCATCAGCAGCACTCTTAACGATCACAAGCGCCAAACGATCAACCTCTGCCCCTGCCACAGCATCAGGACCTGCGACAAATGGAACAAAAACGATCGCTCCCTCTCTTTTAAAAGAGGACTCATTTAAAATCTCAACAGAAACCGGAAATAGAGATTCAGCAGATTTCCCCGCGCCGTTAAAAGGCCAAAGACATCCCTGAAAAGAAATGATCAACAAAAAAAATAAAAAAGCCATCCGATATTTCATGATGGCTTTCATTCTAACACTCTGATTTTTAAGACTCAATAAAATATAATAAAACTATCTATTACTCTTTATTGTTATGTTTGCCAATCGACGAGACAGATCCTTGCCCAAAACCCCAGGAACACAACGCCACAACCAATTCCCTTTAACCGTAGAAGGCCGATTCATACGAGCCTCCCCTCCTAAACCCAAAAGATCCTGCAGAGGAATGATCGCAATATTTGCCACGGACTTCATCGCCTCCTCAATCATGACCCAATTGATTTCAGAGGGATCGATCTCTCTGCCAAAATATTCTAAGATGTTTTTCTTTTCAATATCAGAAAGGTCATTCTGATACCAACCGCAGATCGTATTGTTGTCATGCGTCCCGGTATAAACAACGCTCCCAGGTTTATAATTCTGAGGGAAATCACGGCTTTCTTTATACTCATTATGAAAAGCGAACATAAGAACGCACATACCAGGAAAGCCAAACTTTTCCTTGAGGGCATCAACATCCTTGGTAATAATTCCCAGATCCTCGGCAATGATAGGCAACTTCGGAAAATGACGTTGTAGGGTCTTAAAAATTTCTTCTCCCGGAACATCACGCCAAGCACCCCGAATCGCGGTCTTTTCTTTTGCCGGGATCTCCCAACACTTTACAAATCCACGAAAATGATCAACCCTGACCGCATCAAAAAGAGCGAGATTATGCCGTACACGATGAACCCACCACGAAAAATCAATCTGACGCAATCGGTCCCAGTCATAAACCGGATTCCCCCAACGCTGGCCATCCTTACTAAAATAATCCGGTGGAACCCCGGCAACAAACGTCTGACGATGATCACCATCAAGCTTGAAAAGATCAGGATGAACCCAAACATCCGCGCTATCGTAATTTACATAGATAGGGATATCCCCGATCAGCCCAACGTCCTTACGGGAACAATACGCCCCCAAGGCCGCCCATTGACGAAAGAAAAGATATTGCGCAAACTTTTCCCGATCAATACTTATAGCATGTCCAGCAGAAAAATCATCAAGGGCCCCAGGATCTCGGTCACGCAAATCAACCGCCCAGTCTGACCAGGAAACTCCATGAAAATGACGCTTCATGACGACAAAAAGCGAAAAATCATTCAACCAACTGGACTCACGAACACAAAAATTCTCAAAACTACGCGACCTGAGCCAACGAGAACAATGCCGTGCGTACGCCTTATTGACCAGCGCCTCCCTCACCGCAGCCGCTGCTTCATAATCCACCTTATCCCCGGGGATCAACGTCAGACCCACAATATCATTCTTATCCAAAAACCCTTCCTTGACCAAAAGTTCAGGGCTGATAAAAAGTGGATTACCCGCAAATGCGGAAAAACTACTGTAAGGGGAATTGGCAAGCCCCGGTTCTGTTGGGTTGATCGGCAAAATCTGCCACCACCGTTGACCAGATTTTGAAAGAAAATCAACAAAACGATATGCCTCCGGCCCCAGGTCCCCAATACCAAACGACGATGGCAAGGAAGAAATATGACACAAAATACCGCACGAACGAGTCTCTAACATAGTCTTATTCTATCTGATTTTAGATTCTTACGGAAAGTTTATTGAAGAATTATACAAAGCTAACGCACAGATCGCGCATGGCATGAAGATTCAATTCATGTGTCGGTCGAAATAGATAATATCCCTGAACAGCATCAACCTCTAAACTAGTGACCGCATCAAATTCCTCTTTAGTCTCAACCCCTTCAGCAATTGAAATGATCTCGTTTTCTTTACAAAAAGCAACAATGAATTTAATAATACTGCGCTTGACTGAATCTTGATGAAGATTCCTGACAATATGAGCATCAATCTTAACGATCTCAGGCTTTGTCGCCACAATTGATTCGAGACTCGCGTACCCGCCCCCCACATCATCCACGGCAAAACTAAATCCCTGCTCACGATACTGATTCAACCTCTCATAAAAGAGACCGTATTCTGTGATCGATGAACGCTCGGTGATCTCCAGAACAACCTTGTTAAAAGGAATCTGGCTCTTCTCAAATATAGATTTTACAAACGGAAATTTTGAGTTCTCGACAATATAAGGACTACAATTAAAGAAGAGATGTTCATTTCTAGTCTTACTCGAAACAATATCCACGGCCTTTTGCCAGCACAGCGTCTCAAGCGGATAATAAAGATCATACTTGATCGCAGACTTGAACAGCTCTTCGGCATTAGTAATAAATGTTCCTTCCATCGGACGGCTCAATACCTCTAAGCCAAAAAGACGGAATGGTTTTAAGAAATAAATAGGCTGAAAATGAGGCTGGATAAGCCCTTCGTCAATAATGCGTGTAAGCTCCTGAACAACTTTCCTCTGACGCTCCTCACGCAACCCCTTAAATGTCCCGTTCCCACGCCGCCAAATAGCCTCCATACGCGCAAAAAGCTCTTCCTTCTCACACTCACGCCCGACACAATCGTCCGCCCCAAGATGATACCCCTTGATCCTCATGTCCGTCTCGGAATGCGCCGCTATAAGAATAACGGGGATATGCTCTGTTTTTCTGCTAGATTTTAAACGCTGACAAACACCTAGACTCCCCTGCTCAGGAAGATGCTCCCCAAGAAGAATCATATCAATATCAAGACTCTCTGCTTTCTGGATTGTCCCCTGGGCTGAAGTCGCAGTAAGAGTATCAAAACCATGCTCTTCAAGCACGTGAATCAGATTTTTGACAGCATAGACATCGCCATCGACAAGGAGAATCTGTCTCTTAGCCTTAGGACCAACCATTCATTTCACCTTAGTTAAATGACAAATCACACGGAACTAAGAGAGTATACCCCATAGACCACCATTACGCGAACTGATTCTCCTTGTTATTGGGTTTTTATCGAACCGATTTGATTTCTGATATCTTATTCTAACAGAAGATCTTATAGAAAAAACCATGACTTCCGAGAAAACGTTTCCTTATTTCTTGAAATATACATTCATTTTCTTTCAGAAACGCATCCTTATTAAAAGCAATAAGTTACAACCTTAAAATAAGAATTTTCAGAACTTTTCGTAAATACAGAAACGCATCTGATGATCATTTTCTTTGAAAGGCGTGTTTTTCTCGACGCAAACAAAAGAAGGAGGAATTTGAGGAAATCCAACATCGCAAGAATAATCCCCAGCAATATGTGTCACATAAAGCTTCTTACAAAGTGGATGTTGAATTGCTTGAGAGTAAATCTGAGCCCCACCAATCACAAACACCTCTCCATGAGGCATTTTAAGCCCAAAATTAAAAGATTTTATAGCCATATCCAAATCTGAAAACGCCATAACCCCTTGCGGCAGTTGATAATCCTTCTGAGATGTAATCACAACATTGATCCGATTTGGAAGCGGTTTTACCTTATTAGGCAGCGACTCCCAAGTTTTTCGTCCCATAATAACCACATTCTGAGTCCCTGGCACATAAACAGCTGTCGTCACTTCCTTAAAGCGCTTCATATCAGAAGACAAGCGCCAAGGAAGATCATTCGCTCGCCCTATGCCCATCTTGTCATCAACAGCGACAATAATCGAAAAATTATTCATACTCACACCGCTATAGGAAATTTGATGAACGGATCATGCTGATAGCCCACCAGCTTGATATCTTCAAACTTAAAATCTAAAACTTTCTTATCCGCAAGCTCAAGACTTGGCAATGCCTTAGGAGCCCGCTCCAGCTGAATCTGAAGCCCTTCGATATGATTCACATAAATATGCGCATCCCCCAACGTATGAACAAAAAATCCTGGCTTAAGAGCACACTCTTTCGCCACCATACTGAGCAAGAGTGCATAACTTGAAATATTAAAAGGAACACCAAGCGCAATATCAGCTGATCGTTGATAAAGCTGGCAATCAAGACGGCCATTCACAACATAAAACTGAAAAAAAGAATGACACGGCGGAAGCGCCATTTTCTCAATATCCGATACATTCCAAGCACTCACAATAATACGACGAGAATCAGGCTTATTCTTGATCATGTCGATAGCCTGAACAATTTGATCGACATGCTCCTTGCGATAATTCTTCAACTTCTCATCCCAAACAAATCGCTCCCACTTACGCCACTGATACCCATAAATAGGCCCTAGTTCCCCATTCTCCTTGGCCCAGGCATTCCAGATCGGCGTATGTTGCGCCAAATCATCATGGACGTTGGTGCTACCGCGCAAAAACCACAACAACTCCCAAACAACCGCATCAAACAAGATCTTCTTGGTCGTAACAACCGGGAATCCTTCTCGAAGATCAAAACGCATTTGATAACCAAAGACTGAAATCGTGCCTGTCCCTGTGCGATCTTCCTTCTTTTCACCATGCGCCAAAACATGTCTGACAAGATCCAAATACTGTTTCATACCCTCCCCCATTACTTCACAAGCCGAAAACTATCATACCCATCAGAAGCATAGCGTTCAAAACTTCCATCATCCCGCCGCCACAACATCATGGCCTCATACCCTTTCCCAAGCGAAGAAAGCAGCTTCAACCCCGCCTGAGGACCCAAAACACACAAAGCCGTTGAGAGCACATCCGCATCCATCGTCGTCGGAGCAAGGACTGTAACACTCGCTGCTCCGCGCACAGGATACCCCGTCAACGGATTAATGATATGAGACAAACGCTCGCCTTTGATCTCAAAGAATTTCTCTTGATCCCCTGATGTACTAACCGCCATGTCCTGCAACTCAAGCACATCTACAAATTTACCATGTCCACCGGGATCACTGGAACCAATACGCCATTTTCGCCCATCACATCCGACGCCTGAGGCATAAATCTCGCCCCCCACATCTATCAAAAAGTTCTTCAGTCCTCCCTGATGAAGGATCTTCACCACTTCATCAGTCGAAAATCCAGGAGCATTCCCGCCGAGATCGATCGCCATCCCCTCCGGCAAACGAATCTTTCGACCATCTAAAAGCTCGATCTTCTCCGAACCAACAAAACCCTTTGATCGCAAAACATCTTCTTTGGAAGGATATCGTTGAGCCTTACTGCTTTCCTTCCAAAGTCGGGACAAAGGAGAAATCGTGATGTCAAAGGCCTTACCCGTTAAAACCTGATACTCCTTCGATCTACTGATAAGATCATAAAGATCCGTGCTGACCTCAATCGCCTTGCCATTTGCCTGATTGACACGCGAAGCTTCACTCGAGGGAGAATACACATTCATCCGAACTTGAATTCCCTCAAGACACTCCCACGCTCGATCCATAGCTTTCCGAAGAAGATCTTCTTCTCCAGAAGATAAACAAGCCTCCATGGTTACAACAGTCCCAAAGAGTGGGCGAGCCTCAACGACCTTTTTGGCGTTTCCATCAGCAAAAGACACGCCAAACATAAGAAAGAACAGAACAACGATCCCAAGCAGAGGATTCCCGAGCATATCAATCCTTATACAGGACAAGATCAAATCGCCAGGTCACAGTCTCAGGCTCGCCAGGTCGATAAAATGGATTGAACGACGGACAAATCTCATAACGGATCTTCTGACTATCCAAAAAAGCTCGCAGCCTGAGCACATCAAAAAGCTTTTGAGGAATACGATTCTGATCCCTCAAACAATCACCCAATTGGTAATGCGAGCGACAATAATCAAAATATTCTACCTTGGCACTATCATAATCCTTTGATCCCGCCCTGTCGGGCATCTGCCCAACCAATAAACGCCCACCAGGCTTCAACACACGAAACATATCAACAAGAAAACGCTCGACATCCGTATCATCAAGAACATTGATCAAAACAAAATAACATAGAATCCGGTCAAAAGTCCCGTCCTTAAACGGTAACTCGCCAATCGCCCCTTGAATAAGCCTATTTCGAGGAACTAAGACAGCCGCATTTTGAATCATGCCCCATGAAAAGTCCAATCCTACTGCGCTCTGAACCCGACCGGATAGAAGATCCAAAATCCACCCGCCCCCACAACCCAGATCAATCAACGTATGATCAAATCTCAAGTCCAATCTCTGCAAAATCGTCTTTATCATCACATCAATTTTTGCTTTCGGCCACACAACACCCTCAGAAACCTCCCACTTCGCCAAAAGCCATTGACGATCAGAGAATTTATTCTCCGTGAACCCTGTCCATTCTTCAAAGATTTTCTTAAGTTGCATCGTCATGCCAAAAAATGATAGATCAAACTACTCCCCCAACATGTCACACGATCCGGAACTGAAGGCGCATTAAATAATCTCGTATAAACCTTAAGAATTCTCTTTTGACTAAATACATACCCTTGCGGATGATGCCCCACGTGAACAATCTCCATCCGCCCAGCACCCGTAGAATCCTTAAACGCCACCAGACCATCCTGGTGAAGACCGCTCGACCCCAGATCAACAAATTTAAGACCGCGCTCACAAGCCATGCGAATCCCTTCCCATAAAAGCAAATTGTTAGAACGATACTCAAGCGTGCCCAAGGTTGAAGTATTGATCTTGTAATATAATGTCTCTCCACACACGAGATACATTGTCCCTCCGATCAATCTCCCATCTGGAGCGAAAGCACCTAAAATGAATCCCTTGTCACGGGAGACAAACTCATCCCAAACAACTTCAAAGAACCGGTAAGGCTGAGCAAAAATACCGTACTTCCGCTTTCTGAGTCGAACATGCATCATAAAGAAAGCATAAAGCTCATGACGAAAGAGAGGACGAACCGTAAGGCCCTTGCGAACAGCCTGACGGACTTGATTGCGAAACACTCCCTTCAAATTCTTCCAAAGCGTATCAACGTCTAAAGCAATATCTAAACAGTGATAATACTCCCGACTCAACTCCTGAAAACATCCACTTTGACGAACGCCCTCATCCCGAAGACTTCTCACCACGATACGAAACTTGGGATACTCACGCCTGAGCTCATTAAAGATCGCCTGCCAATCCTCAACAGACGATATGTGCGCATCGCAATAATCGCAGTACGATAAAACACAAACCTTCCACTCAAGAAAATTCTTAACAACCGTATAAAAAACGTAGGCATCAATCTTGCCATTGCGCTCAATATATTTCACGAAAACTTTCACCCCATAAGCCCGCATGATAACGCGAACCCATGACGGCGATGAAAAAAGGTTTCGCTCTGGGTCAGGAAGCACCAGCTTATCGAAAGCATCTTTCGCCAGAATCGTTCTTAGAATTGTCATGGTTTCTTCATTTTCATAAGATCCACAAAACGCCTCATTTGAGGAACAACATAAGAAAGATCATAAACCCTCAAGGAAGAAAATTTCGCAATATCCTTATTGTTAATAAAAGC
The DNA here is from genome assembly GCA_015228785.1 of Candidatus Omnitrophota bacterium. Taxonomy (GTDB): domain Bacteria; phylum Omnitrophota; class Gorgyraeia; order Zapsychrales; family Fredricksoniimonadaceae; genus JAAYZZ01. The sequence continues at coordinate 35,691 of JADGCU010000009.1, read as the reverse complement.
GATTGATTCTGACAAGCTTTCACTGTGTTCCAAGACAAACCGATCCAAGAAAGCCCTGTTCATATGCGGATAGGTGCGCGTCGGCACTTGAAATCCATCAATAAACCCCAAATACTCCCGGAGTCCTTTTGTAAATTTGGCCCCTTGAGTCAAACTCACATAAGACTGTGGATCAAGGATAAGATACCGGTAACCTTTTTCAAAGCCCTCAGAAAATTTCTGAAAGTCTCTCGGGATAGCCTGAACATTGTCTTTTTTCTCAAGATAAAGGACATCAACAAGCTCCTGAGAAGAGAAAAACTTAACATCCGGATCCCTGGATAAAAGTTCTTTAACAGCCTTCTCATGAGCTGAAGAAGCCTGTGACAACTGGATAGATTTTGCTGCCATAAAAATAAGAACACACGCCGCAAAAAGTAGAAGGCCCCTACGCCAATGCCGTCTCGTCTCCTCCCACATAGAAAGAAGCCCATAAGAGACAACCATACAAACAAACGGTAAAACAACAGCAATATAGCGCGCGCCTTTTTCACTGGTCAATGAAAAAACTCCCATCTGAACCAAAACAAGAATCGCGGGCAGGAAAAATACCCATCTCCGACGCCAAACCATATAAGAAATCCCCGCAAAGAAACAAAACGCAAAAGGCCATGTCTCTAGGCGAAAAAGATAATACGGATAAGACATCAAATTCATCCAGGAAAATTGCTCGGAGGCCATCTGCTCCTGATGAAAAACCCAGGAAAAAACAACTCTCATATTTGCAGCATCGAGTACGCTTCCGATCAAAACAACGCAAGCAAAAAATGAAATACAAAACCAGATATATTGACGAGCATTAAATGCTTTCTTCTGAGAAACAGCTACCCAGGATTCCGCCGCAAGAACCAGAAAAGGCAACATCAAAAGACGATAATTAGCAAAAAACGCAGCCGCAAGAATCACACCCGACAGAATGACCCGCCATTCAAATCGACGAAAAAAGAGATAAACATAAAATCCCGACAAAACAAGGACCGTACTAAAAGCCTCCTGAAGCGCGATCCGGGAATAAAACACAGCGCCTGGTAAAAGCGCCATAAGCCCAACAGTCAAAAGCGCCACATCCTTGGAACGGTAGAATCTCTTGGCAAACGCATAGGCGATGGGCAACACCATAAGACCAAAGAAGCACGCCGCCCCCTTGGCAAAACTCCAGACATGAATCCCCCCGATAAGAAATCGCGAATCAATAACTAAAAACCACAAAGACTTACCGCTTCCCAGCGCGATCTTTAAATACGCAAGAAAAGCCCGCACGTTATCTGCCATCCCTTGCGGATGGTACTTACGAATCCACTCAAGTGCCAAAAGATTATGATTGAGGTAAAGTCCTTCATCATAAAAAAAGAACCCACTCCCCAAAAGATTGTAAAGCCGCAACATAACCCCCAAAATCAAGGCCATGGCCATGCTCGCGACAAAGATGTTTCGAGGTTTACAACAATTAAGAAATGTCGACATGGAAATTACTTTTTGATCCCCAAGGGAAGATAGATCAAAGGACGTAAAATGCTCCACCAACCCGTGATAGGCTTCATTTTGGTATATCCCTGCTCTTTCGGTGGATAAACCTTAACAACAGGAACTTCCTTAACCCTATACCCGAGCTTAATGACCTTATAAAAAAGATACGGCTCCAATTCATATTGATCCAACCAACTCTGATTGAGATTAATACGCTTGTCGTCAAGAAGCGACAACCGGACCGCACGAAATCCATTAGTACTATCCGTAATTTGAAACCCGGAAACAAAGGAGAACAACCAAGGATGGATCTTACTCGTGGCAAACACTCGGTACGCGGGCATATTTCCCCAATCCCCACCAGGAAGATAACGAGACCCTTGAACCAGATCATACCCTTCCTCAAAGGCCTTGATCAACCTGTAAACATCTTGAGGACGATCCTTGTTGTTTCCCGCAACCAGAATGACCGCATCATAATGCTGTTCTTTGCCGTAATAAAGAGCTCGCCGAACACTATAGCCCGCCCCGCAATTCCCCGCATTCCTGACTATAAAAAGATGCTCGTTCTTAGGAAGGTCCGCGAGTGATCCATCGGTCGACCCATCATCAATAATAAGAACATCATAAGTCGCGTAATCATTAAATCGCGCAATGACAGTACGCAACTTCTCGCCCTCATTATAAACTGAAATACCAAGTAAATATTTATTCATATTTATATATATCTTATTTGTTTATATTTTTCATTATTATACTGTTGCAATCTGTCTTTTCAAACAGTTAATCTTCTTTCTAAGAATTAGAAATCATCCGCTAATACGCCTGGCGAGCGGCGCACTGCTTTCCTCTTTGAGCGCTGACGCTTGGCCTCCAGAATCTTTTCCTTAAGAGCCCTGGGGCGCTTGCGATTCCTGCGGTGAGCCTTTTCGCGAATATCCACCTTGCGACGAATCTCATCTGCTGATTTGCGCGCTAAAGCAATTTCCAACAATTGACGGGCATAAATCCTATTCTGATATTGCGTTCGAAACTTCTGACACTTGATCCGAATACCCGTCGGAATATGCCTCAAACATACGGCGCTCGAAACCTTATTAACATTCTGTCCACCCGGACCGGAAGCACGAACAAAAACTTCTTCAATATCACAATCTTTGATCACTCGACTGTCCTTCTGTTTTTTGAAATAGAAGAGCAGCCCACTCTTTACCCTTCACAACCTTAATCACCCTTAATGAAAAATGATTAAATTCACGCTCAAAAAGAGCCAAATTCGCCAAAGAGATCCCAGAAACAACGAGATGCCCTCCGACCGCAACACATGGAATAATTTTGTCTTTAAACTCAATAAGATCCTGCGTCACCAAATTGGCCGCAACCAAATCGTAAAACCGCCTCCCTGCCCCCGCTGCAATATCTGAAGTTACCACTCCCTTGACTGGCAGCCGGTTAGCTTTCAAGTTTGTCCGAGCCACATCCACGGCAGCCGGATCAATATCAATAGCATAAACTTTCTTCGCTCCCAACTTATGCGCTACAATCGAAAGAATGCCGCTTCCTGTACCAATGTCCAAAAATGAATCAAATTTTCCTGTCATGCTTTCAATGATCTGTGCCGTGAATTTCGTCGTTTCATGAAGCCCCGTACCAAAGGCATTGGTCGTATCCAGGAAAATTGCCTGCTTTCCCTTGGGGCAACGCCTATCCTTTTGCCAAAGTGGGATAACATGGAACCTCTTGGTAAGAGAAAACGGCTTCCAACCCTGCTTCCATTTCGTGGCCCAATCTTTCTCATGGTGCGCAAGCAAAGATATGTCGATATTCCTAAGATCCAACGTTCTAAACGTCTCGACCATCCTTGTAGCATCGTCCTTATCATCAAAATAAACAGTCATCGCGAAAGATTTGACACCTTCTTTCTCAACGAGAGACGTCGCAGGAAGATCAAAGGATGTGATAATATAACGAAGGATATCGCGCGCAGCAGACGAATCCTCAATAAGCTTAAAAACAACCTCATAAGCTACTTTATTCTTCATACCTAGATTATCTCAAAATTTAGTCCAGAAATCGACAATTGTTTCATGAGCATGAAAATTATGACCTCATTAAAAAACCCTGCGCCGTTTCCTACGCAGGGTTCTGAAAGAAAGTCTCATTTTTATAACTTTATACCTTAACAACATTCAAAGCCATATCACCTTTAGGCCCCTGAGATAGCTCGAACTCCACATCCTGCCCAGTTGTCAAAGTCTTATACCCTTCTCCCTGGATCGCAGAATAATGGATAAAAACATCCCGACCTTCCTCTCCATCAGGCTGAGCAAAACCATATCCTTTTTGATTATTAAACCACTTCACTTTTCCTTTAGTCAGAGTTTTTGTCGCCATTCATCTCCCCCATTTTTGCGTACACCTTGCGCGGAGTTTCTAAAAAATAAACCCCGCACGGCTTGCGCCATACAGGGTTCTTATCTTGCGAACTACAAAAGGATCATTAACGCCATCTCCCTTGATTACGGTTATTATTATAAAAACCGCTCAAAGGAGTGTCAACGAATTAGCAAGAAATCTTACGGTAAACTTTTGATCGTCTTTAAATACCTGAAGAACTCGCTATCCGTCGAAAGCATCAACGTCGTGTTCGTATCGATCGTCAGTGAGTAGGTCTCCAATGTCTTTAAAAATGCGTAAAATTCCGGGTCACGATTGTAAGCTTCTGCATAAATCTTGATCGCTTCCGCATCCGCATTCCCCGAGATCTCCTGACTTTTCTGGTAAGCCTCGGAATTGATCTGACTTAAATCCCTGAAGGCTTTTCCCTCGATCTCCGCCTTTTTCCCCTGCCCCTGCGAACGGTACTGCTCGGCCGCACGTTTACGTTCAGAGATCATGCGGTCAAAAACTTTCCTCAGAACATCCTGGACATAATTGATACGCCGAATACGAATATCGACCAACTCAATACCAAAATCCTTGGTTTTCTCAGATCCGCGTCTAAGGACATCACGGGTTATCGCATTCTGCCCCATTTGCACGCGCTCAAGAACCCCATCATCCGTCGTAATAGAATCAATATCATCGCTCACAGGCTGACTCTTTCTGCGATCCACAATGTCATTGGTATTACGAATGACCTCAACCAAGTTGTGCCCCGACACAGCGTCACGCACGGCGGAATCTAAAATATCATCCAAACGCGCCTGAGCCACAGACTCACTTCCAAAAGCCTTCAAAAACTGCAGGGGATCCGCAATCTTCCACCGGGCCGTCGTATCGACCCAGATATACCGCTTATCCAAAGTCGGGATCTGATTCGGATCGCCATCCCAAACAAGTATCCTTTTATCGAATCGGTTCACTTCCTGAATAAACGGAGCTTTTACGTGAAGTCCAGACTGCTTAATAGGATCACCGATCGGTTTACCGAATTGCGTAATGACGACCTGCTCGGTCTCATCAATAATATAAAAAATATTCGAAATGATAATCACGGCGCTAACCACAAGCCCGGTCATAATCATATATCCAAAATTCTTCATTTCTGACCTCCTTGATTTAAATTTAACAATGGCAGCATATTGTTCCCATTGGGGTCAAAAATAAATTTCTTTCCAGCTCTGGGAAGAACATCCTGAAGCGTCTCAAGATATATCCGCTTCACGGTTACATCTTTAGCCATCTTGTACGCCTCCCATGTCGCGATGAACTTCATAGCATCACCCTTAGCCTGATTGACTCTCTTGACTGCATAACCTTCGGCTTCCTGCACAGTCTTTTCCGCAACGCCTCTGGCCCGTGGAACAGACTTATTGTATGCTTCCCATGCCTGGTTCACAGCCTTTTCCATTTCCTGCTTGGCCTCATTGACCTCATTAAAAGAAGCCTTAACTGTTTCAGGTGGATTCACATCCTGGAGAATAACCGACTGTATCTGAATACCGGCATCATACAAATCAAGAATATCCTGCAGTTTCTTCTGGACTTCAAGGGCTATCTCGATACGCCGGGTCGTTAACGCCTCGGTCACAGAACTATCCCCAATAACCTGCCGCATAACAGCCTCAGAAATATCACGAATGATCGCCTTGGGCTCACGGACATTAAACAAAAGCTTGACGGGGTCCTGGATCTTAAACTGCACGACCCATGTCACATCAAGGACATTAAAATCTCCAGTCAACATCAGAGACTCTTCTTGATAATTCGCGTTGCTATATTCCGTCTGGACATCTGCTCGCGTGGTCCGAAAGCCAAACTCTTCCTTCATAACACGCTGAACTTTCACAATATTGAGCTTTTCAATATTAAATGGCCATCTCCAGTGAAGTCCGGGCGACTCGGTACGGATATATTGCCCGAAACGGCGGATAACGCCAACCTCATCGGGACCCACAGAATAAAAGCTCGAAAAAAGAAATATAGCACCAAAAATAACCAAAAAAACAAGAGGAAGAAACTGATTCATATTCTGAATATTCTCGCGACTGCGCCGCAAGAGCTCATCAGGACTATCTGGGATATCAAATTGCATGAACAATCTCCTTTATTATTTTGCCTTGCCCTGATTGGCAACAGAGGCCATCGCGGCCTTGATCTTCTCCTGATCCCCAAGATAATAATGCTTGATGGGCTTCAAGCTCTCATCAAGCTCATAAACCAACGGTATTCCAGTGGGAATATTAAGGCTCACGATCTCGCTCTCTGGAACATTATCCAAATGCTTAACAAGTGCACGCAAACTGTTCCCATGAGCCGCAATAACAACCTTCTTACCAGACTTAATCACCGTTGAAATCGTCTGATTCCAATAAGGAAGAACGCGCGCAACCGTAGCCTTCAAATCCTCGGTAAGAGGAAGCTCTTCTGCCTTAAGATTACGATAACGCGGATCATTTCCAGGATAACGCGGATCGGTCTTCTCAAGCTTGGGCGGCGGAACATCATAACTACGACGCCAAATATGAACCTGTTCATCCCCAAACTTTGCGGCCATTTCAGACTTATTCAACCCCTGAAGATCCCCGTAATGACGTTCATTAAGACGCCATGTCTTAGAAACAGGGATCCAGAGAAGATCCATCTCTTCCTGGACAAGCCAAAGCGTACGGATCGCACGCTTAAGAACTGATGTATAGGCAATATCAAAAGTAAATCCTTCGGCCTTCAAAAGTTTGCCACCCTCTCTAGCTTCCTGAATCCCCTTTTCGGAAAGATCAACATCCGTCCATCCTGTAAAACGATTCTCTTTATTCCAAGTACTTTCTCCATGACGAATTAAAACAAGCTTATAAGACATAACCAAAGAAATCCTTTCAATTGTATAAAAGTGTCTTGGGTAAGATTTTCTGGCGCTTAAATCCCGAGGTTACTTCTTGCCGTTCTTGAGCTTAGCGTCCTTGCAGAATTTGGGCATGTGATAAGAAACCCACGCCGTCGCATACTTCTCAAACCAATCATCTGCTGCCTTGTCAAATCCGACATCGTAGCCCACCATTTCACTCTGGAGCCACTTATGACGGTTGATCTCTTCGACAACTTCTTTGGCCTGGAGGAGTTTTTCGCGATCAAGATACACGGGCGTGTCCTTTCTTTATAGAAATTTTTAGTGGCTTATCCTACCAAGTACTCTTGTTTGCGTCAAACAAAATCTTTCGCCTACCTCTTTTTACAGAAGGACTTACAACTCCCGAGGGGATATCACATTAAGACGCAACGTGTCCAACTTCTGACGAAAACAAAACCCGACAACACCAAAAGCGACTGCTACATTAAGCGAATTCTTAATGCCTCGCATAACAATCTCAATCGTCTGATCACATAGGGAAATAGCCCCTTCGTTCACGCCATCCACTTCGTTGCCAACAACAAGCGCCACAGGGCCTTGCGGCTCGAAATCCTCATAAGAAACAGCTCCCTCAGCTTGCTCTAAAACGACAATCTGAAAACCTTTCAACTTAAGTTCTTTGACAACCTCAATAACATCCTGACGATATTCCCATACCACACTTTCCTCGGCACCCAGGGCCGTCTTGGCAATATCTGACTGCGGCGGATAACCGGTGATTCCACACAAAAATATCTTTTCGATACCAATCCCGTCGGCCGTCCGGAAGATCGCTCCCACGTTATGAAGACTGCGAATATTATCAAGAACAACGACGATAGGAACCCGTATCGTGCGCGATTGATTCACCTGACGAGAAACGATTTCCTCATGAGACAACTTGCGCATAAATTCTCTACTTTATCCAATTCTTCAGGAAATAAATCCCGGCAAAAACGTTAGGAGCTACAAGAAGCCCCTTCTTCTGCTGCCCTCTAAGCCATCTGTCAATCGACTTCAACGGCACCTCATGAACCTTGATCTGCTCCCACTCGCCTACGCCTCCACCCTTTTCAATCTTTTTAATTCCTGATGCATAAAAGATTGTGACCATATCACGACACATACCCGCCGAAACAGGGCCAACAAAAAGCTTCTTCATCCCTTTAGCCGAATATCCAGTCTCTTCGAGAAGTTCGCGTTTTGCGGCTTTTGCCAAGTCCTCTCCCTCCATCCCCTGCTCATCTCCCGCAAGTCCCGCTGGAAAGGCAATGACATTCTTCGCAACCGGCCGCCTGAATTGCTCAACCAAAACAACTTTGTTGTCGTCTGTTTTAGAAATAATAATAACAACACCCGAGCAATTCACTCTCTCCACATATTCCCAACCGTCACGGATAACAAGCTTGAGATATTTCCCGGATTTCACGATCTCATCTTTCATCAAAACAACCCTTCGTTCATAAACCTGATAACTTCTTCCATTCTTTATAAACTTCATCCATAAGCGGAGCGATCATGTTTTTCGAAAAGTCGAACCTGATTCCTGATTCAGAAAAAAGCTCCGGCAAAGGACGTGACCCTCCTAAAGAAAGCCCTCTTTTGTAATTTTGGATCGCTGCACAAGGATCCTTTTTCGACTGTTGCCACAGTTGAAGCGCCCCTAACTGGGCGATCCCATATTCGATATAATAAAAAGGCACCTCAAAAATATGAAGCTGTCTATGCCATAAATAAGCACGCGCCTCCTCAAGTCCTGACCAATCAATGACGCCTCCACCAAATTCTTGATGAAATCCAACCCAGGCCATCTGTCGTTCACCCGAACTATGCGCAGGATGCTCATACATCCAATGCTGAAACGCATCAACAGTTGCCACCCATGCCAAAACTGAAATCATGCCCTCCAAATGCTCAACCGCCGAACGACGCGCATCTTGAGGTGAATAAAATTCCGTGATGAGATCATTAGCCATAAGCTCCATAGACATAGACGCCACTTCACAAAACTCCATAGGCGCATGACGATAATCCACAATCGGATCATGCGCAGAAAGATAACTATGAAACGCATGACCCGACTCGTGAAGAAGCGTACGAATATCATCATCCACGCCAACGGCGTTCATAAAAATAAATGGTTTACGTGCCTCGGCAAGCGTATTTTGATACCCTCCCGGGGCCTTGCCTTTACGACTCGCTAAATCCAAAAGCCCCAAAGAATCCATATCCTGATACAAATTCCCCAGATCACGATCTAACCGATGAAAGATATTCTTCACCCCCGCCTTTAACTGCGCGACATCATCAAAAGGTTTCAATACTGCTCGATTTAGAACATCAACAGCCACGTCCCATGGACGAAGGCTTGAGACCTTCATCATCCGACGACGATGATCATCAATCTCCCGACGCAATGGCACCACCACCTCACGAATGGACTTATGATACGCCTTACAATCAGAAGGCGTGTAGTCATAACGAAGATAGGCCTTAAACTGATAATCACGGAAATTCTCATGCCCCGCATTACAGGCGATCTGATGGCGAAGATTACGCATCTTATCAAAGATCTCCTCAACCCGATCTTTATCCTTCATGCGTCGTTCAGATGTGGCACGCCAGGCCCTCTCTCTCAAATCCCGATCTGACTCTAAAAGAAATTTTGACATCTCTGGAAGCGTTCGCTCCTGCCCCTCAAAATCAACCATCATGGCACCACAGACAGTTTGATATTCCTGAGAAAGCAAGGCCACTTCCGTCTGAAGAGGAATATTCTTATCAACAAAAAGTTCGACCTCAGCTCTGGCTGAACGCAAATAAATTTCATAACGACCAGCCGGAAGAGAAAATACCTCCTGAGCTTTAAGAATCTTCTCGTTAAGGGCATGCTCCAAAGACTTCACCACAGGCTCAACATTCTCGACAAAATCCTGATACGCCTTGGCCTTAGCAGAATCCGCCGTGTCACATGTCATTTCGATATAAAGAATACTCCCGGCTTGACCAAGAGCCGCATCAAATTCAGAGCGATCAAGAATCAACCGCTCAAGATCCCCTAACGAACCCATTTCACGATCAAGAAGAATTTTTAAAAGTGCCGCGACTTCATCTTTCTTCGTTAGCACTGCACCCTCTGGAACAAATCGCCTCTTTTCAAAAACCGGAAGACTACGGAAAGACATGCTCATAAAATTTTATACTCCTATAAAATGAAAAACATTATATCAGAGAGAGCTTTTTCAACAAGCCCTTCGAAACAACCCGTCTTCGACCTAAAATTCCGCTTGACATCGAGTACTTATCTATTAGAATTTACCCATTCGATCAGGAATTAACTTATCAAATACGAGGTAGAATCATGGCAAGAAAATGTGTTGTTTCCGGCGCTGGCCCAAAATCGGGCCGTTTTTATAAAAGACGTGGTATGATCCGCCGTAAGGGTGGTGCTGGTTCCAAGATTGTTGGCAAAACCCTTCGCGTGATCCGCCCCAATCTCCAACGCGTCAAAATCATGGACAAAAATGGAACAGTGAGACGCGTCCTGGTTTCAGCCCGCATGATCAAGGCTGGCAAGATCGTCAAAGCTGGAAAAGCCTCTGTCAGGAGAGCTGCTGCCGCACGCTAATCATCTCATCAATGGCTCATCAAAAAGCCCTGAGGAATTCTCAGGGCTTTTTTTATTGACCTCTTGATCAATTCAAAATAAAATCGTCCCATGTCATCACCCCAGAAAAACCCTTCTTTCAAGACCGAACATCCCTCCCCCCTCATAGCAAATATACGCCCCCCGTTAGAAAGCTATCTTTATCCAACCTTCTGCTTCTTCTTCGGGCTTCTGCTGATCTCGAAAATTATTGGCTTTCTTCCCCTAATACAAACAACGACCATTGGCTGGAAGACCTTCTCCGGATCCTTAGCACTTGTTATAAGCTTTCACCTGATCCTTTTTATTCTGGCGCGTCTTTATCAAAAAATTTATACGGCCTGTCATTTCTTATTCCTTTACATGATCCTGCTCCTCAGCATCTATCTTCTCTTTATCATCAACAACATCTTTTTCTCAATCCCCGATCGTATTTTAGTCCGCCTCAGTCTTCTTCTGTTAACCTTTCCTCTCCTAATACGCTGGAAAGACATTCAACTTGCACAATGGCGCTGGCCTCACTTCTCATACAAAGATATCCTTATCGCACTATGGACGCTCAACGCCTTTCTCTTTTTTGCAAGATTCAATCTGAACGTCGATCGGCTTCCTTATATTGATGAAATCCATCTCTGGTATGTCGCTTCTCGAGACATGATCCAACACGGTGTGCTAATCGCCCACACCTTTCCCTACCCGGGTGCCGGGGCCTACCCCTTAGGCATTCCTTTTATTTCATCACTTCCTGCTCTTTTTTGGGGCTCTCTTGATTTGCGCACAATTTATCTGATGCCGATCGCAAATATACTTTGCCTTGTTTTCTTTCTTAACCATATCAAAACATCCCGTTGGGGATTTTTATTCTTCCTGTGCGCCTTAAGCGCCGTTTTTTATCAACGTGCCTGGCTATCGTTCTTTCTTTATGGACTAACTTACGGAGAAGGACTCTCAACGATTTTTCTTTTAATCACAACCTTTCAATGGATTCGTATTTCTGACGATCCCACGCCATCTCCCCAAACCGTCTGGTGGACAAGCGCTGGCATCGGCCTTCTCGCACTCACCAAAGGGCCTCTCACCACCTTGACCCTGCCGATCTTTTTAATATTTCTCGCCTCTCTCATCTGGAACAAGAAAAGTCTCGGCCAAAAGATATCTGTACGCGAAATATTCTTCTCCACAGCTCTTGCTATTCTTCCGTCTCTTTCATGGAAAGCCTTTACTGTTATTTGGCCTGTCTATACCCTGAATTTTAGCCATCTCCTTTCAGCGCAAGAACTCCTTACGAGACTTCCCCATCCCCATCAATGGATGCTCACAGGTCTATTCTTCCTGATGTGGGGAAACTCCAATAATTTCTTTTTTTACGGTCCACTCGCACTGCTTCTCTATATATGCTTTTCAAAAAAGCTAGTCCAAGGAACCCCTCTATTAATCCTTTTATCAGGCGCCTTCATCTATTATGCGTTCTATTATAATTACGGAATAAATGCTGGCGATCCGGGAAGCTCGCTACGCTACAGCATGCCCGCCTTTTTGGCATTATTCTATTTAGGTTCTCGAGGCTTCGAAAACCTAATGCGATCAATTGAAGAGAGCGCTTGGCCATCTCTACGTAAAATGACGATGTATACTGCTTTATATTTACCTATGATCTGGGGGCTAGCTGAAACAAAAACCGCGGAGAAGATCGTAAATCTTATTACATGGGTATTTCGAGGGTTTTCATCTTAATTACACACCACAAAAAAATCACCGCGCACTCCCAGAATGCGCAACTTCCCGAGAATGAATGCGGCAAAGAGTCTCATGATTGTAAATACTCAAAACCCTCTTACAACCATGCCTCTTGCATTTACGGCCTTTATGAGAAGTAATTAGTTTCTTAATAATACAAACTCCTTTATTCAACCAGAAAGGCTACTTCTACGATAGTCGTCTGATAAACTCATTCCCGACGAATTGAATCTATCATAGCACGAAGAGAGCTTGAGAAGAAAAGAATCATCACATCATCGATAATCTGACTATTTTGTTTCTTGCATCGCCTCGATCACACGCTGACTCACCCCTTGTTTTTGAAGATAACTGGTGTCGTCTGCCGTCAGTACAAACACAGAGCTTGACTTTTGAATTCGAGCAATGATCTCATCAGATGGTAACCCCTGCTCACTCCAATAAATGACCTGCTTCATTGTGACCTTGGTCTGGGCATCAACGCCCGAAATCACTTGCGTCCCTGAAGATGCCCTCGTCTCGACCGGAACGGCTTCCTGAGGCGTCTTACTGGCCTCTGGCTGAGTCTTCATTTGGGATCCTACAGCCGCACCTCCCAAGGCTCCGATCGCACCGCCAATCAGAACCCCTTCCGCTGTCTTATGCTTCTTATTGCCAATCGCACCACCCGCAGCAGCACCTAAAAGCCCTCCCACAACAGCCCCCATCCCCGCCTTATTCTCACTCTGCGCATAAACAAGCCCAGAAGCCCCTAAGGCATAAACAAATATCACAAGAAAACAAATCAATTTCTTCATAAAAGCCTCCCCCGATTAAATTAAACTTCTTCACAAAGCCTATTATTTTCTTCTCTCCACAACAAGCGATTGTTCCACAAACACTACCAACAATCCCCGATCTTTCTTCAAATAATTTCTTGCCATCTCTATATCTGATTGTAACCGCATCTCTCACTATAAAGAATACCTTAAGCAGAAACTCCTAATGCGGCATTGAACATAGCCTTATTCAATGCCTTCATATAAGCTACTTCCCTCGTCACCTTGCCCGTTCGCACAAGATCAAGAAGGGAATCATCCAAAGAAATCATACCTTTACCCCGGTTATTCTGTATCTCGGACACAAGCTTGGAAACATCCCCATCCATCAAAATAGATGTTAATGCCATGCTCTTTAACAGAATCTCACACGCTGCCCACCGACGAGATCCATCCTTGCTCCTAAGAAGCTGCTGAGATACAATACCTTGTAATGTATTAGCCAAAATTGTACGCACCTGCTGTTTCTGATTTGCGGGGAACATATCAACCACGCGATCGACAGTCTTTGCAGCAGAATTCGTATGCAACGTCCCAAACACCAAGATTCCCATCTGTGCTGCCGTTAAAGCCAGCATCGTTGTTTCCCGGTCACGCATTTCCCCAACAAGAATAATTTCAGCATCACTCTTGATGGCGCCACGAAGCCCTGACGAAAAAGACTCGGTATCAAGCCCTACCTCGCGGTGGGTGATAATACTGCGCTGATTGCTATGTATGAATTCCACAGGTTCTTCAATGGTCACGATCTTCTTAAGTTTAGTACGATTAATATGATCAATGAGAGATGCGAGTGTCGTCGATTTACCGCTCCCGGTTGGTCCCGTGACCAAAACAAGTCCAGACTGGATATCAGCCAGAGTCTTTACAGATGCCGGCATATCAAGATCTTTCAGCTGCACGATCTTGCTGGGAATCAAGCGAAATACAGCACCAAAACCGAAGAAGTTACGGTAAAAATTCACACGAAAACGCCCTTCCTCTCCCAGCGTATACGCAAAATCTACATCCCCCGTCTTTTCAAACACGCTCCAGCATTCCTTCGAGGTAATCTCCAAAAGAAGCTCTCTCATGTTCGCTCGGGTCAACGGATTCTCAACGGAAACTTCACATAACTCCCCATTGATCCGGATCTTAGGGCGCTGCCCTTGCTGCAAGTGAAGATCAGACCCTTTATCAGCTATAACTTTTCTGAACAAAAGATCGATCTTAGGCATAGTTCCTCTCGATCAACATAACCTTAGACGGCGCATACTGAACAAACATATTCGGATCGATCGCTCGACGGAAAGCTTCCTGACCACTAATAACGCCACGCGCCACAAGCTCTTGCATAGCATAATCCAGAAGGATCATCCCGCTCGCACGACCAGTCGCAATAACATTGTTCAACTTGCGTTCCTGCCCCTTCTTAATCTGCGCCGTAACCGCAGCCCCTGTAACAAGAACCTCGTAAGCCGGAACCACACCCGTGCCATCAAGTCTAGGGATCAGCTGTTGACAAACAACCCCACGCAATGATTCCGCGACCATGTTGCGAATAATCGGCTGTTCAACGGGCTCAAATGAATTAATAAGGGTCGCAACGGTCTGAGAAGCATCATTGGTATTCATAGTCCCAAAAACAAGATGCCCTGTCTCAGCAGCCGATACTGCGAGCCCAATCATATGCGGATCTCTAAGTTCTCCGACAACTATAATGTCAGGATCTTCACGCAACGCGGCCTTCAAAGCGTTAGTCGCAGAAAGCGTATGCACCCCGATCTCGCGCTGAGTGACCTGACACCTCTTAGGCTTGTAAACAACCTCAATAGGCTCCTCAATAACAATAATATGATCTTGTCGTGTCTGATTGATCATTTCAACAAGGGTCGCCAATGTACTTGTCTTACCGCATCCAGCAGGGCCTGCGATAAGAACCAATCCCTGTGCCCATTTCGTGAACCCCTGACAGGCAATCGGCATCCCGGACTCCTCGAAAGAGCGAATCTTCATATCAATAAGCCGAACCGTCATGTCCCAGCCTAAACGCTGACGTGTCACCACCGAACGGTACCGACCCGCCCCAGGAATCACATGAACATACTCCATATCTCCTGTCATTTCAGCAATGGCCCATTTATCTGAAGGCAATCCATTCTTCAAAATAGCCGTAACCCGTTCACCATGAAGCGGTGTTTTCGTCGCAGGAACGAAGACTCCCCCCTTGCGAAGCATGACACACGCCCCGCTACACACATGAACATCTGACGCCCCCTGCCTCCTGGCAAAAATCAAAATTTCCTCCAAAGAGGAATCAGCGGTCAACTGGGAAGGGCAACCCACAAGGCATGTACCATCCCCGGCCTGTTGAATGAATTCTTGAGGTAATTCTTTCATAATTTAAGACAGAAATCCTGATCTGTACGTCAACGAATCTCACCCTTGCTTCGATTTAACAAAAACCCTTAAACTCCTCAGTTCTTATACTCTTCATTTCTTAAACGCCTGCGATTGCTCCAAGGATGACGCCAAGAGCCCTTGCACTTTCTTTAAATAATCTCTCGTCTTTTCCAAATATCTGATTGAAACCGCATCCCGCATACGAGCCAAAACCCCTTCCAACATAACGATCTTTTGATTGATCGTTCCCAAATGATTTCCTAAATGGACACGCATCAAAGCCAAAGGCTTAACACTTTCATCCTCATAAAACCCATGCGCTTCTTCAATCTTAATCAAATCAAAACTTAAACCAACGATATCCGCGGTCTTTGATAATTCTTCAGCCGCGAAAACAAGCTCGACAACACGATTCATTTGGCCCTTCTCACGAGAAGAATTAACCGCCCAGGAAACATCCTTTAAAAGACGGTTGCCTTCTTTTACAGATCCCTTCCATTCCTCAATAAGACCACGACTAACAGGATAATGCCCAGAAGCTAATACAGCGGAATTCCATAAAATCATGAGCAATGCGCAAGACAACCATGCCCTCATGAGTCCTCCCTAATAAAAACAACAATATCACCAATCAACAGGAAAATAATCCTTAAGAAATTTACCGCACCAATGACTTCCCGTCAATATCCCATGAAAAAAAGGATCGCATACCCGTGCCGCCCCATCCACAATATCCAGAGGCGGCTGAAAATCATGCTCCTCCTGCTTACGCATGGATAAAAGAAACGGATCTTCATCCGTGACCCACCCCGTATCCACCGCATTCATAAAAATCCCGTATTTAACCAGATCGCTCGCCGAAGTATGCGTCAGCATATTCAACGCTGCCTTGGCCATATTCGTATGCGGATGACGATCAGTCTTCGTATAGCGATGAAATTTCCCCTCCATCGCCGAAACATTAACAATGTGTTTCTGTCCTGTATTATCCCTCTTCATCATCTCGCATAATTTATTACACAGGACAAAAGGCGCAACCGCATTCACCAGCTGAAGCTCAAGCATTTCCGCCGTCGGAATCTCTCCCAAACGAAGTCGCCAGCTATTAGTCTCCCGCAAATCTACCTGTTGCAAGTCCGCATCCAATTTCCCGCTGGGAAAAATACTCTCAACAGCAAGGGCATGATCATGCGTATACGGAACTTGCGAAAGCCTGGCAGAGGCAGAAAGCCCGAGGCCAGGCGTCTTCCCATCCCAAGAGAGAGCCACCTCGGTCCCTGCTACTCCTGAAGACTTCAGCCTAGGAAGAACCTGTTTTTTACAGTCCTCGAAATTTCCTAGAAGCCTTTGAGCCCCCTGAGGCAAAGCTTCAAAACCGAGCGCTTCATTCGCCATCAAATGCGCATAAAAACCCGGTGGACGCCGAACGGTTTGTGCAGCGTTATTAATCAAAAGGTCCAGGCGATCATATTTCTGTTCAATAAATTTACAGAAAATCTCAACGCTCGGCGTATGCCTGAGATCCAATCCATAGATATCAAGTCGGTCAGCCCACTCCTGAAAGTCAGCCTCACGGGAGTAACGAAGAGCACTATCAATCGGAAACCGTGTCGTGGCGATCACACGCGCCCCAGCGCGCAACATCATAAGAGTTGCCTGATACCCGATCTTCAGACGAGATCCTGTGATCAACGCAATCTGACCATGAAGGGATGCCGTTTGAAAACGCTTGGAATAATTCAACTCTGCGCATGAAGAACACATCGAATCATAAAAGAAATGAAGGTAAGAAAATTCCTTTTTACACACATAACATGAACGCGGATTAATAAGTTCTCGCTCAGGATCATGCTGTTGCGCAATCGGTCCCTCCATAAGCAGAGGGGCCGTAAAAACAGATGCCTGACGGGCACTACGAATACCGGTCGCAGCCCGTGCCCTGCGTTCATGCGTATTTATTTTCTGTTGCTTGAGCTGTCTTCGTTGACGCTTGCGGGCCTGCACTTCTTCCCGAGTAGGACGAGAAACCTGCCCCGTGACAGTTAAAAGAGAGATCCTCTGCTCCTCAGAAAGATACGCCATTTGAGAAGTATCTTGAACAAGACCATTCAGAAGGTCAATACATCCCTGAACATCTTCAGAAGAATACTTTTGATCCGCGAACTTACCCGTTTTATTCATCACCCGCACCTAAACACATCTTCATCACATCTAATAAAGATAATTAACCATTTAAAAGCTTCTTCAACCGGCCTGTCGACGCATCATCCATACTGGTAAAATAAATCGCAAGGCCATCTCCCACCACAATACGTGAAACCCGTGCCCATCCCTGAATAAGGACCGAACTGCTGCCAGGTGAACGCATAATAGAAAACCCGACCTCATCATTGAGCTTCATATACACACTGCTCTTCATAACAATAAACGCACTTCTTAAAGACAGATCCTTTAATATCCCGTTTAAAACAAGCTGTGTTCCCACCATAATCTGAGCTGGAAGATCCACACTGATGCGCTTTTCACTGCGTTGATCATTTTGTTTCATGTAATTTCCTCCCATAAACAAAAGGCTTCACCGGCTCCATAGGTGGCAGAGGTCCTCTCTTCACAAGACGCCTCTGTGCCCCATCCTGCTGTTTTCCCCGATTCTTGACAATAAGACCATCAAGAAACCGACGCAACACCTGATCCCCACACGGCCTGTAATGCTCATGATCTTCCCTGCGAAAGAAGGCCGACAACTCAGTCGCCGAGATCTCAAAATCAGCGAGCTTCAAAATCTCAAGGATATCCACGTCCCTGAGCTTCAAAGCAACGCGAAGTTTCTTCATAATATCATTATTGGTCAGCACCCTTTCCTCCCAGAGGTAAAATCCATTTTTTGCCCCTGAACTAACCTGATCTGATCTTTCTCAATTAAAATCTGTCGCTCCTTAAACAAGAGCCCCACGGCCATTTTAAATTTCTTTTTGCTCACACCAAACAATTGATAGATCTTCTCTGGCGGCGTCTTATCTGTAAGCGAACTTGTTCCTCCCTGGGCCTTCAAATGTTCAAGAATCATGCCCGAAAGTCCACCTACTGCATGATATCCCGGCCGCTGAAGACACAGATCGATCTTCCCATCTTCCCTCACCTTCTTGACAAAACCCTTGATCTTCTGACCATAGCTCAATGTTTGAAAAACTTCCGTCTTATAAAGCAGTCCCCAGAAGGCATTGTTAACAATCGCATTAATTCCCATATCTGTTTGATGACAGATCAGAAGGTCAACGGTCTGATTCTCGCACAAATCAACAGGTCTCGCATTCAGGAACTTATTTATTTTAGAAGATCCCGCAAGCCGGCCCGTCTTTTCATCTTGATAAACATAAACAATATACGACTCCCCGACCTTCATCTGACGCTTCTGCTCTGCCCAAGGAACAAATAAATCCTTAGCAAACCCCCAACTCAAAAAAGCCCCAAACTCTGTAACAGAAACAACCTCAAACAGGTTAAAAAGCCCAACAAATGACTCCGGCGTTCTTGGCTGCTCATCCTTAACCATAACCACCTTGGGCGGCAAAGAATTCTTCACGTCTTTCCACCTTTAGAACGCTTAGAATACGTATATTTATGGATCTGCTCCTTCTGCACCCCGGGAGGATACTTCTTATTGTTCTTTTCCATCTTTGATCTCATGGCATCGCTCAAATCTACGCCCAAAACATTACACAAACCCAACAAATAACTCGCGACATCCGCGATCTCATCGTGAACATGCGCCATCTTTTCTTTATTAGATTTGATCTCCCGAGACTGCTCCTCCGTCAACCATTGAAAATGCTCCATCAACTCCGCAACTTCGATTGCGAGCGACGCACTGAGATTCTTGGGAGAATGGTACTGTTCCCACGATCTCGCACGTACAAATTTCTTCATTATCTCTTTTAATTCCTGAATAGATGTGTCTTTATCAGACATATTGGCCCCTTAACTATAACTCTTATGCCCCAAGAACGTGAAAGTTAATACTCTTTATACCCAATACCTTCATCTTTGGATTCCAATGAATCGAACTTATCAGAAATCCGCATAAAAGGCCGCATCCAGTCATCAATATATCCCTCAGGAATGCCGCTGTCGCGAGCTCCTTTGACAACCGCCCTAATATACTCATGCGAAGGCACCCCTTCTGCCAATGGATCATGATAATACACCCAAGCCTCAACGTTCTCCCCTGTAGCCTTGCTCCTGACCTTCAAATGAGAACGCTTGGAATGATTAGGATAACCGTGAAACCGGTCTAACGCATCGAGATTGTCTTGAGAAACATCATACAAACAACCCCACACTTCATCATCTTCAGATGTCTCAATATTAGCAATCGCTCCCCTTCGAAGCGGTGAGTATCCGTCAAACATAAGCATATATCCAGAAAGCTCCGCAAGTCCTAAATAAGATGCATCTGGACACGTAAGAAAGAACGCACGACGATTCAAGAAATAACTATAGGAAAAATAATACATCGCGCATACTCCCGCTCGGAACCATTACCGCCTAATGGAACTCGAAATTAATAATTCTTCACCCGAATCTCAAAGACACTGCGTGGATTCTGACACGCAGCACACGCGGCCGGTGCCTGCTTGCCAACATGAATATGCCCGCACTCACGACAGACCCACTCTACTTCCTGATCTTTGGCAAAAACCTTTCCGCTTTTGACATTATCAGCAAGCTTACGATAACGCTCCTCATGCTCCTTCTCGATCTTAGCGATCATTCGAAACTGTCCAGCAATCTTAACAAAACCTTCCTTCTCTGCTACATCAGCAAACGCAGGATACAGATCAACAAACTCTTCATGTTCCCCATCAGCCGCAGCCTCCAGATTCTCAAGCGTTAAACCAACCTTACCAGCAGGATAAGAAGCCTGGATCTCAACCACCCCTCCTTCAAGAAAAGAAAAGAAAATTTGCGCATGATGCTTCTCATTATGCGCCGTCTCATCAAAAATAGCCGCAATCTGATCAAACCCCTCCTCACGAGCCGCACCCGCAAACATATTATACCGGTTACGCGCCTGAGATTCACCAGCAAAAGCTTTCAGAAGATTCTTCTCCGTCTGCGTGCCCTTAATAGACTTTCCCGCCTTATATCCTGCGAACTTCTCCCTCAATTCCTTCTTCATAAGCATCCTTTCTTTGAGAATTTATTTAATTATCGATCGAATATCCTTGAGAACAAGCTGCACCTGCGGAGCCTTATTCCAATCATCAATCCCCAGAGTGTAGACGATATCAACGGCCTGCCCCATCCTAAGATCAGCACACCCTGTGCCCATCCCAAATCCTACAACAGAAAGAGAAACACGTCCATCCGTCACCCAAAATTTAATCGTATCTTTTCCCAAAACCTGGGGACGACTCTTCACCATCAACCGCCGCGTAGCAAAAAGCGGTGCTGGATTCCCCTCACCATGTGGCTCAAGAGATGCAACGGTCTTCACAAGCTCCATACTCACTTGTGTCAGCGGCAATTCCGTATCGATTTCAAGAGTTGGTACAGGTTCCTGCTGAAAAATACCTTTGGCAAAATCATTGATCTTCTCTCTGAACTCCGCAACTCGCTCATGCTTGAGCTTCAGCCCTGCCGCACGTTTATGACCACCAAACTCATCGAGGATCCCGGAACAATGAGCCAGTGCTTCATTCAAATGAAACCCCTCTACAGAGCGCGCAGACCCCACACCAAACCCTTCTGAGAAAGAAATCACGATCGCGGGTTTGCCATATCGCTCCGCGATCTTAGATGCGGCGATCCCCAAAACCCCTTTGTGCCATCCCTCGCCGTGAGCAACAATCACATCCCGCTTAAAGAGCGCCTGATCTGAATCGATCTGGGCAATCGCTTCATCAAAGACAACCCCCTGAAGGCGCTGCCGATCGCGATTATGAGCCTCAAGCGAACTTGCCAGTGCCGCAGAACTTGTGGCGTCTTCTGACAAAAGAAGATCCAGTGATGTGTTGGCTGTTCCCATACGGCCTGCCGCATTAAGCCTGGGGCCCAGAATAAATCCGACAAGATAAGGACTGGCCTCTTTCCCCTCAATGCGAGCCGATTGAATCAACGCCTTCAGCCCCCGCTTTTTCGTCTTCATGATCATAGGAAGCCCAAAGCGGACAATGATCCTATTCTCACCCCGAAGCGGCACAACATCCGCAATTGTCCCCAGTGTAATCAGATCCAAATCCTCTTTAGGAAACTCCCCTAAAAGCGCATGCGCAAATTTAGCCGCAATCCCAACTCCCGCAAGATCTCGAAAAGGATACGTGCAGCCCGGCTGCTTAGCATCAATAATTGAGACAGCATCCGGCAACCTGTCTTCCTCAGGTTCATGATGATCCGTAATAACAGCGTCAATCCCCTCTTTCTGAAGAGCCTTGACCTCCTCGCAAGAGGTCACCCCGCAATCAACGGTCATCAAAAGCGTGACGCCCAATTCCTTGGCAAGCGGGATAATCTCAAGATTTAATCCGTAACCTTCTTCCATCCGATGCGGAATATATTTAATCGCATCAATTCCAAATTTCTTGAGAGCTCGCCAAAGAACCGCAACAGAGGTCACCCCATCAACATCATAATCACCATAAATCATGACCTTTTCATTGTTTGCCTTTGCCAAACGCACACGCGCCACAGCCTTATCCATCCCCTTCAAAAGAAAAGGATCAAAAAGATCATCGAGTTGGGGAGACAAAAACGATGCCGCAGCTTCTTGCGTCAATACTCCACGATTAATTAAAATCTGCGCAACGATAGGATGGATATGAAGTGCGCTGCTAAGTTCGGCTTGCAGTTTAGGCTGGGGAGGTTTAAGGCGCCAGATTTTTGGCATGAATCACTAAAACACAAAGTACAATGCACAAAACACAAGAACAAATCTATTCTAACAGGATTCTCTTGTGTCCTGTGCCCTGTGCCCTTTCTAAATTACATTTTCTCCGGAGCCGTAATCCCCAGGATCTTTAAGCCATTAGCCAAAACAATACGCGTCGCATCACACAACGCCAAACGTTCCGAAGAAAGAACCTTATCCTCGTCAATGACGCGACAACGATCATAAAAACGGTGATAAACCCCCGCCAACTCCTGCATATAACGAGGGAGCGCCGCTGGATCAAGCTGCTGAGAGCAAAGATTCAAAAAGTCTGGAAACTGGCCAAGCTTCTTAATAAGATCAATTTCCGCATCTTCCGAAAGTCGCATGAAATTTTTTGTCGGCAAAAGAGACGCCTCATCCTTGGCCTTACGAAGGATACTGCAAATGCGGGCATGAGCATACTGGATATAAAAAACAGGGTTCTCAGGAGCCTGTTTCTTCGCGAGATCAATGTCAAACTCAAGCTGCTGACTCACCTGCCGCATCAGCATAAAATACCGTCCCGCATCAGTCCCGACCTCATTAACCACCTCCCGAAGGCTAATAAACTCACCGGCTCGCGTTGACATCCGAAGTTGTTTGCCATCACGAAAAATGGTCGCCAGTTGAATAATAAGTCCCTCAAGGGCCGTGACATCCTTGCCCAAGGCCTGAGCCGCTGCCTTGATCCGCGGAATATAGCCGTGATGATCAGGGCCCAGAATATCAACCAGAAGATCAAAGCCCCGATCATATTTATTCTTATGATATACGATATCAGGCGCCAGATAGGTATAGAAGCCATCGCTCTTTTTAACAACACGGTCTTTGTCATCCCCAAACTGCGTAGACGCAAACCACAGAGCACCATCTTTTTCGTATATAAATCCCTTACCCTTTAGATCTTCCAGTGTCTTTTCAATCTTATCGTGAGTCGCAACCTCAGACTCAAAGGACCAATTATCAAAGGTAACACGAAAAAGTCTCAAATCCTCGCGAATTACATCCATCAGGTAATTCTTGGAAAAAGAGCAATATTCTTCAAAAGAATGCTTTTCCACATCTTCAAGAGAAACAATCTTTCTCTCGTCGACAAAGATCTTCGCCATATCTTTAATATAATCCCCCTGATAGCAATCTTCAGGATAAACAATCTTCTCACCGAAAATCTCTTTGACACGTGAAAGCACCGAGGTCCCAAGCGTACGGATCTGATTGCCCCCATCGTTCACATAAAACTCGCGCTGCGCATGATGGCCTGTCGCATTAAGAATATTAACCAGGACATCCCCCACCGCGGCCTGTCGCGCATGAGCCACGGTCAAAGGGCCCGTCGGATTGGCTGATACAAATTCTACAAGGACCCTCTTTCCTTTTCCCAAATCCGTATGACCAAAGATCACGCCTTTCACAAGGATATCTTGAAGAACTTCATAATAAGCTAAAGGAGAAAGACGGAAATTAATAAAACCCGGTTTTAAAACTTCAACAGAGGTGATCTTGCCCTTCAAGGCTGAGACAGGAATTCGTTCCTCTAAAGACTTTTTAATGGTTTGAGCGATCTCGAAAGGATTCCGACGAAGAATTTTGCTGAGCTGCAAAGCGATGTTACAGGCAAGATCCCCGTGCTCTTTAACAACCGGGGCATCTAAAATAATGGACATATCAGGCGGGAGTGCACCAAGTTCGCCACATGAAGAACGAATCAAATCAGTTAACTGATTACGGATTAAGGACAACATACGGCTCTTATCGGGAAGGAACGATCACGACCACTTGTCTTGTTTGGCTTCACTCCACAAATGCTCAAGGGCATAGAATTCGCGCGAGGCACCTTCAAAAATATGAACAACCACATCTCCCATATCAAGCAAGACCCATCGCCCATTGGAATCCTCCGGCGATACCGGAGGATTTCCAAAAGAAAACGACCGCGATTTTGAAATACTGTCTAATCCCTGCTTGAATTTGATCTTAATGCCAAGATCTTCCAAACCTTCTTCGATCCCATCGGCAATGGCCTTGACATGGCGGGAACTCGTACCCGAGCAAATCACGAAGCGGTCACAATAATTGACGACTCCCGACATGTTCAAAAGCACGATATTTTCAGCTTTCTTGTCGAAAGCAAATCGGGCGATTTTCTTAGCACTCTGTAATGATGTCAACGTAGCGGCGATATCTCTGTCCTTTTCACTCAACCGTTGACTTACTTCTTTAATTTTGCAGCCTGATCCTTGCTGAGAACTCTCCAGCATTCGTGCGGACCATTAGGAGACTTTGTAACAGCAAAAAACCGACCACTCTTCTCTTGAACCTTATACTGATCAGATTCAAACTTCTTCTTGGACTTCACATCATAAAATGCCAACTTCTCCATGAACAACCTCCTTGAATGGATTAATGATAGCTCTGAGTGTAATAGAGAGATTTCCCCGTGTCAATCTCAAAAAAACTTTAATAGAAAC
The DNA here is from genome assembly GCA_015228785.1 of Candidatus Omnitrophota bacterium. GTDB lineage: Bacteria > Omnitrophota > Gorgyraeia > Zapsychrales > Fredricksoniimonadaceae > JAAYZZ01. Next base: position 10,895 of record JADGCU010000009.1, on the reverse strand, counting down.
ATCTGTGGAAAGCCATAGGCCCTCCTCGAGATATGTCTTAAGCGATATCAGCCTTTCCATGAACAAAACCAGAAAGAGCTTTCTCCTGAGACGCCTCCAATGGCCCAACAACAGCAAGACTCAGATGTTTTTCTTTAAGAATATTATTCGCCACTCGACGAATATCCTCAGGAGTCAGGGCATTTGTCCGATAAATGACCTCCCCGAGCGTTCGAATACGGTTACGCTCTATCATCGACTCGCCAATCCACATCATATGTTCCATCGTGTCCTCAAGGCCCAAGAGAAACTGCCCCAAGAAGTACTCCCGCGCCCGAACAAATTCCTTGTCAGAAATTGTCCCTCGCCTGATCTTACTCAAGACCTTCAAAATCAACCCCACCGCATCAAGCAGCTTTTTGTTATCCACCCCGGCCTTGATCATGAACATCCCTGTATCGTCGAATGTTTTTGTCGTCGAATAGATCGAGTAGGCGAGCCCTCTTTTTTCGCGCAGCTCATCAAAAAGCCGGCTCGACATATTCCCGCCAAGCATAATATTAAGCACTGTCTGAGCATAGATATCCGGATGATCTGCCCTCAGGCTTGGAAAACCCATCGCCAGATGCATCTGTTCGGTTTGCTTAAAGAAAAACTTGCTCCGTGCTTTCTTCTGAGTCCCCTTAAAAGATTCGAATTCTTCTTTGGGCTGATCGCGAAAATTGCCGAGTTTATGATCAAGAGAATCTGCCACCGCTTCATGCGAAAAATTCCCACATACAGACACAACAACATTGTCCGGCGCATAATATTTTCTATGAAACCGACGAAGCCCTGCCTGACTCATATTGCCGACCGTCTCTTTACTACCAGCCAAGCTCTTACCCAAAGGATGCTCAGGCCAAACAAGCGCGTCCAAAAGTTCAAGAACATGATACTGAGGAAGATCGTTATACATCTTGATCTCCTCAAGAATAATCGAGCGTTCGCGCTCCAGATCATTCTTTTGAATAAGAGGAAAAAAGACCATGTCGCAAAGAATATCCATGGTCGTCTCAAAATGCTTGGAAGGAACCTTTGCGTAATAACAGGTTTGCTCCTCACCCGTAAAGGCGTTCAACGTCCCGCCTACTCCCTCGATCATTCCTTTGATCTCGTTACAGGAATACTTGAGGCTTCCCCGAAACAGGATATGTTCAAGAAAATGCGCTGCTCCCTTCATGGCATCATCTTCAAAACGACCGCCCACACCCACCCAAATGCCGATAGCCACGCTCTCACGATCTTTGAGCTCGTTGGATATCACGCGAAGTTTATTGGAGAGAGTGGATTTCTTATACATAATTAATAATCACAAAACCTACAAAACCGCGGCCAAATGTCTAACAAACCTGGCAACACGCCCTATCATGTCCTTCTGCCCCACATTCTTTTCAATCTCTTTCACGATCGCACTGCCCACGATCACGCCATCCGAAATCCGCCCCATAGCCTTCACCTGCTCCGAAGTCGAAACGCCAAATCCCACACAGATCGGTTTTTTCGTCATCGTCCTGGCCAAACGAATTTGACGCATAATATCAGAAGGAACAGCCTTTTTAGCACCCGTCACCCCTGCCACAGATACAAAATAGATAAACCCTGTTGCCGCCTTCACAATAGCGGGCATTCGTTCCCGCGCAGTTGTCGGCGCCAGAAAAAAGATCGTCGCGATCCCTGCGCCTTTGGCATAACGGGAAAGATCCGCCGCCTCCTCAACAGGAAGATCCGGAATGACCAACCCGTCAACGCCCGCCTCTTTAGCCGCCAATATAAATTTCTCGATCCCAAAATGAAAGATCGGATTGTAATAACTCATGAGCGCGATCGGAATCTGAGAAGATTCACGGATCTTCTTTACCGTCGAAAGAATCTTTTTTAAGGTCACGCCTTTTTGAAGAGCACGAAAAGAAGCGGCCTGAATAATTGGCCCATCGGCCATAGGGTCAGAAAAAGGCACACCTATCTCAAGAATATCCACACCCGCCGTTTCGAAAGCTAGCGCCAAATCCTCGGTCACTTGAAGGTCAGGATCGCCAGCTGTGATGAAAGCAATGAACGCTTTCTTCCTGGCTTTGCGAAGCTCATTAAATTTAGCATCAATTCGATTCATCATGAATACCAAAAAAAACACGTGTCCTAAGAAAATCACTAATGTCTAACGCTCTACATCACTTCCTTAATAGTCCCCATATCCTTATCCCCCCGACCGGAGAGACAGACAATCACAGTCTTCCTGCCCTTCACACGCTTAGCAAGTTTTGAAAGATATGCAACGGCGTGAGCTGACTCCAAAGCCGGAATGATTCCCTCGGAACGCGACAGTAATTTTACACCCGCGATCGCTTCTTTATCATCGACCGAAACATAATCTGCGCGACCGATCGTCTTATAATAATAATGCTCCGGCCCCACACCCGGATAATCAAGCCCTGCAGCGATCGAATGAGCGATCTGGACCTGCCCATCAGTATCCTGCAACAAAGCACTTTTACTGCCGTGAAGAATGCCCGGTGTTCCTTTGCCAATCGCGGCCGAGTGGGCATGCGTATTAAGCCCGTGGCCAGCCGCCTCAACACCGATCATCTTAACGGCCTTATCATTGAAAAACGCATGAAAAAGCCCCATAGCATTCGATCCCCCGCCAACACAGGCTAACAAATAATCCGGGAGATCCCCTTCCGCCTTCAAGAACTGCCGGCGGGCCTCCTGACCAATAATCTTCTGGAATTCTCTGACCATCATCGGATACGGATGAGGCCCAGCCACAGACCCGATAATATAAAAAGTATCATTAACATTAGTGACCCAATCGCGAATAGCCTCGTTCATTGCATCCTTCAGGGTCTTTGAACCGCTTGTGACCGGAACAACCGTAGCCCCCATCAATCTCATGCGCACAACATTCAAAGCCTGACGCACAACGTCCTCAGCACCCATGTAAATCACACACTTAAGACCAAAGAGAGCCGATACTGTGGCGGTTGCTACCCCGTGCTGTCCCGCGCCCGTCTCAGCAATGATCCGCGTCTTCCCCATCCGACGGGCTAGTATAATTTGCCCCAGTGTATTATTGATCTTATGGGCACCCGTATGAAGAAGATCCTCACGCTTGAGATATACCTTGAGAGCCTTCAACTGCTTACTCAGACGTTCTGCATGATACAGATTCGTCGGGCGCCCGGCGAAATTCTGAAGATATGCTGCAAATTCCTTTTTGAAAGACGGATCCTTCATCGCCTTCTTGAATTCACACTCCAATTCCAAAAGGACCGCCATGAGCGTCTCTGGAACAAAACGCCCGCCAAACTCCCCGAAATGCCCTAATTTATCTGGAGAAACCATATCGCCTCAACTGGTCAAACGTCAGACGTCTAACCTTATTTATCATCCACTCCCAACATCGTCATCACCGTATTCGCCATCCCGATCGCCCCCGCAATACGCAGCGGCAACCGTTTTTCACTTACATCAAACCAAATCGAATACTTCTCCGGAACGCTCCTCATCAAGGCAGCCCGATACATCTTGGACCCCGCGTTAAACTCGACCTCCTTGACCTTCTTGATCTTCACATCAACGGTCGGCAGGTTCACTTCAAAAACATCTACACTTTTAAGGTCCGCCTTCAATCGATAACGGTAAATGAACCCATAGATATTATCAACGGCACCTTTCTTTTCAATCTTTTGAACCGTGGTCTTACCACCCATTTCCTTTGTGACCTGAATAAGTTCTTGATCAGGAAAATAATCTTCCTGGATCTTAGAGCGTTCGCCGGGAATATCAAGAGTCCGTATCACCCTAAAAGGCAGAAAAGATACCGGATCAATATAGATCCGCTCCTCATCAAAAAACCCGATCCCCTTGGCCGTGAAGACAATCAGATCCAACGTCTTTCCATCAAGCGTTGTCTCCCCCTTAAATTCGAGAGTCGCGTTACCAACCTTAAGAAAGCCCTGCTTGACCGTATAGCGAATTGTCTCACCTGACTTAAAGGCTGGCTCAGCCGCCAAAGCAAAAGACGAAAAAGATATCATCAAAAAAATAAGTAAAAATTTAAAGCGCATCATAATCCTTAATGAACTGCTCTAAAACCCGTGCGCCATGATAAAGAGTTGATATCTCGGCATACTCATCATTTGCGTGTAGCGTCCCGCTCTTTCCAAAACCAGTCGCAAAAGCAGGAATCCCCTGATGCTGAAAGAAGGAAATCACCGTCGCACCGTTGGACCCTTTAAGGATCGCCGTCTTCCCCACCTTCTTAACAGCCTTCACATACGCTTTCACATATTTATTATCTTCATCAATACCGTAGGGCATCTGCAAATCATCGATCACAAGCTCAAAATCTTTTGTGACACTCGCAGCGATCTTTTTGACCCGGCTAATAACATCCTTAGGGTCCATGCCAGGCATGAACCGGAAATCCACCGAGAACTCACAAAGATCGGCCACGATATTAACCTTGTCCCCGCCCTTAATCGTTCCAATATTGACCGTAACCCAGTCCAGCAGAGAATGCTTCTTATACTTCCATTCAGCCTTCTTCAAACGGCGAATAATCTGCGCTGCCTGCTCAATAGCATTGATTCCCTTCCAATTGGTCGCCCCATGCGCCTTCTTGCCAAAAACTCGAATTCGTGAATGAAAAAGCCCCTTTTGGGCAATAATCGTATGAAATTCCTCAGAATCCAAAACGAGAGCAAAGCGCGGCTTCAAGGCCTTCTTCTCTAATAAAGGCTTGATCCCAGCATGACTTCCCGTTTCTTCATCCGCGGTTGCGGCTAAGATAATATCCTTGCGAGGCTTATACCCAGACTCAACCAAAGACCGTAAAGCCTCCATAGCACAAGCACAATTACCCTTATCATCCGTTGCTCCACGGCCATATATCTTATTGCCAATAATATCCTTACCAAAAGGATCCTTGGTCCATCCTGATCCCACCGGAACCACATCAATATGCGGCGTTAACAATAGCCCCTCAAGCGCCGCCTGTTTCCTCGGCAAAGATCCCCTCAAGGTTGCAATGACATTCGGACGGTTCTTTTTGTAAGTAATAACCTTAACGTCCAAACCCAGAGACTTCATCTCCCTGGCAATAAAATCATTAATCTTGACCTCATTTCCAGGAGGATTCTGAGAGTCGATAGAAAGTAAATTTTGTGTTAATTTAACTAATCGTTTTTTATTTACCATACAAACCTAATCTGCTAAGAAACACCTAACACCAATATCATCATCCAAATATGCTACGAGCCTTCACTTCCCCCTCGATCCGTTTATAATCCTGATGATCAATAAACTGAACCATGGAGCGCTCCTGCATAATGCGGTGCATTTTGGGAAGATGTTCCTTCACATTCTGAAAAGAAATATACTTAAATGGGGTACTGCACTTAGGACAGATCAACATGTCAATCTTGAGATTCAGATCTTTACAATTAGAACACATCCCTGACAAAGCGCCATACTCAAGGGTATGCTTTTTAACGTCATCAAAATCAATATCCCTGTAGACCCGCATGAAATGTTTGCCCATAAGGACGAAATTATAGCACAAGGAATAAGTCAATCCAGAAAAAAGACACCAGACACAGTCCCTAACACCCAAAAATGATCTCCTAAGCCTAGCGCCCTTTATATCCGCAATGTTCATCGCCAGGCCAAGATTCCCCCCGACTTATCTTCTCGCGGATGGGAACACACTTGGCAAGCTTTCCTGAAACCGTATGATGTATTCCAAAACGGCTTTCATACGTCTCACAAGAAAACTTGCCATCAGACCCCTTCTTCAAATGCTCACAGGGATCCTCCAGAGCCCCACAACAAGCCCCGCAGTTCGCACATAGAGATTCCCAGGCAACGCTTTTACAGGTCAGCCAATCATTGTAGCGGTTGAGATCAGACATAATCAATAACCCCAGGAAGGCAAAAAGTCCAAGAACAAATTATTTAGCTTGATCCCCTAATAATACAAAAACAAATCTTCCCATAATATCTTTAATGGAACCCAATATCGAGACTCACCTTTCTGATCAAAAATGCCCTTTATCTCGGCTACGCGTTTGTCTCATCTGACCAGCACTCCTTTTATAAATAATTTGTTAAATCCGACTTCCCTCAATCCCCGCCCCTTCTCCCTAGCGCTCAGTTTTCCGGGAAAGAATTAGTTCGGGAGTATTAATAGAAAGGCCCCCGATACAACAGGGGGCCAAATGGATTAGAATTATACCAGAGCCGGTAAAGACATGGGGGAACGGGGGGAACCCCACAGCTTCGCACTTCGGCAACGCAGCCACCATATTACGGGTAACAAGCCCTCTCACCATCGCATCATCGCGTGCCCGTCTGCCCGCAAGGGGCAAGATCAGGGCCAGATTGAAAGGCACCGCCGCAAGTTAGGTCTGTCGCTTTGCGCCCCTGGCTTTCGCCAGGTTAGCCTTTATCGGCTCGATATGAAATATACCATCCAAGTCTTCCGATAACAAGGCCATCAGCAAATATTATAAGAAAATTTTCCCGCTCGTATCCTTATATGAAATAATGACTTACGGATCTTTGAACCCATATATACAAAAGATTATTGATCAACGCTCCGAGCCATCTTCAGAAAAACCCGAACTTGACCATGATCCTTTTTACCTGGCTCTTTTTCCACCCCACTTGACACATCAACGGCGTAAGGCCTCACCATACGTATGGCCTTCTGAACGTTTCCAGAATGAAGCCCCCCAGACAAAATAAAAGGCACACGCACCTGAATATCTTCCAATATATTCCAACTAAAAGTTTCACCCGTCCCCCCGGGGATATCCTTCACATACGCATCAAAAAGGTAAGCATCAACCTTAAAAGGACGAAGAATCTTCAAATTAAAATTCTCCTTCACACGAAATGCCTTGATAATTTTGACGCCATAACGCTTATAACGATGACACGTATGATGATCCTCATCTCCATGAAGCTGTATCGTATCCAGTCCGCAAAAGTCGATTATATCGCGGAGAGATCCTGCCTTCTCATCAACAAAAACCCCAACCTTGCTTACAAAAGGTGGAAGAGTCTCAATAATCCGCTTGGCCTTAGATGGAGAAATATATCGCTGACTTTTCTTATAAAAAATAAAACCCACCGCATCGGCTCCAGCCTGCACAGCTGCACGAGCATCTTTGACATTGGTAATTCCGCAGATCTTGACCTTAACAATATACGACAATCAAAACTCCCTACTTCGCCCGTCGTTTCTTCTTTTTTCCAGAACCCTTAGAAACAAGATTCTTCATCTCCTTCTTCCACGAACAATCCTCACACTTTAATAACGCCTCTTCAACCACACTGATTGCCAAATCAGACTTCTGTTGTTTAGAATAGACATCATACAAGATCGAATAAATCTCCCTCGTCCAAACTCTATCCTCACTGCCATCCCCATCACGATCAACGTTCTCTTTAAGCAACAAAAACTGTTTCAACGCCTCATCATAATGATTGAACGCCAAAGCCAAGGATCCCCTCATATAAACATCGATTTGGGCCCAGGGAACAATAAAAAGACCTTTACTGCGAAAACCAAGCCCCAGTTCATCCGATCTTGCCAAAATTTCATCCTGTCTCCTACCATTCGGATATTTCTTAACCAAACTTTCTATTGAAAGAACGCATGAATTTGCGGTGTTCTCATCCATACTCGTTACTGAACTCATAAAAAGGATTAAAGAAGGAAGAGCTTGGGCGTCCAGTGTAAATCTGCTCCTGGGATAATCCTCAGCAAACTTTCTTAACGAATCGCCAGCCGCCTTAATCTTCATTCCATCAACATCAGAACTCAGGCGAAACAAAGAATCAAGCCGCTGAATAAAAATTTCCTTTCCAGCATCCTGCTGATTTACCCCATCATTACTTGACGGCTTCTCGACTATCTTAGTTTGAACAGCAACTGTTTTCCGTGGTGGTTCAATAAGAACCTTCCCAGTATCCTTCATAACAATAGGCTGATCATTAACCGAAGAAATCTCATCCATCCAATAGGTCAAACTAATTCCATTAAAATCAACCTTAACTGTCTTGTTGTCCTGCGAAATAATCTTACATTCGACCGAATTCCCATTCTTAAGTTTGATCGTATCTGCCATCGCCCAAGAAGCAGAAGAAAGAAAACAGACATATATTATTATTTTGAAAAGAGTATTAAAAAGATCCATCTTTCATCCTCCCTATCCATACATAACTTCTCTGACCTTAGAAGCAATATCGCGCTCCCTCATAAAGATCTCGCCGATGAGAACAGCGTTTGCGCCAAGATCTTCCAAGCGCTTAACATCAGTATAACTCTTAATTCCGCTCTCCGCCACGATCACCCTATCCTTTGGAATTCTCGGAATAAGCTTTTCCGATGTAGCCAGCGCCACATCGAAGGAATGAAGATCCCGATTATTGACCCCAATGATCTCAGCGCCCAACTTAAGGGCCCGTTCTAATTCCACCTCATCATGAACCTCAATTAAGCAGTCGAGGTCAAGGGCTGTGGCTGCCTGATACATGTCTTTCAGGCGAGAATCTGAAAGAATAGCCACAATAAGCAAGACCGCACTCGCACCACAGTAACGAGCCTCAAAAAGCTGTAGCTCATCAACCAGAAAATCCTTCATCAAAGTCGGAACACGAACAAAACCACCGATACGTTTCAAATACGCGGCCTTACCCTGAAAGAAATCCTCTTCCGTCAAGATCGACAGCGCATCAGCCCCCGCCTTTTCATACGCACGGGCAATGTCTTCAGGATTAAAATCATCCCGAATGACACCCTTAGATGGAGAGGCCCTCTTGATCTCGGCGATCAAACTCATCCGACCTGTCTTTGAAATCGCCTTCTTAAAGAGCCCATAACGCCCATACTCCGTCTTATCCAGATGGCTTTTTATGTTTTCATAATAATGCCGACGAGCATTAATCTTTTCACGTTTCTTTACAACAATAATATCAAGAAAACTCTTATTCACAATTTGTAAAATCCCTTAATTTCTGGAGAACTTGATAAGCGCTACCGTCATCAATGGTCGCTGCCGCCATCCTGAGACCTTCCTCAGGTGTTTTTACCGCATCAGCCGCATAAAGCGCAAATGCGGCATTCAAAAGAACGATGTTGCGCTTGGGGCCCTTATCGCCGCGCAAGACATCCTCCATAATTTTCGCATTTTGATCCTTATCGCCCCCCCTAATATCCTGCTCAAATGCCCGGCGAAAACCAAACTCCTCAGGGAGAATTTCATAGGAACGAATCTCTGTTCCATCAAACTCACTGATAAATGTCTTATCCAGGGTTGAGATCTCATCAAGTCCATCCGCACTATGAACAACCAAAGCACGTTTCGATCCCAAATTCTTAAGAACATGGACCATCTGCTCAACAAGATGACGGCTGTAAACCCCCATCATTTGATGAGTCGCATGCGCAGGGTTCGTTAACGGCCCAAGAATATTAAAGATCGTTTTTACGCCAAGCGCCTTACGAACAGCAGCCACATGTTTCATGGCCGGATGATGTCTCTGGGCAAAGAGAAACGCAAGTCCCACTTCATCCAGACATACTGACAATTTCTCGTGAGGAATGTCAATTTTAATACCCATAGCTTCCAACACATCTGCGCTCCCACAGAGGCTTGAAACAGAACGATTACCATGCTTCGCAACAACAACTCCAGATCCCGCGACAACAAAAGCTGCACAGGTCGAAATGTTAAATGTATTGCGCCCATCCCCTCCCGTACCAACAATATCAAAAACTCTCTCATGACGGGTCATGACAGGAACAACAAACTTACGCATAATCAACGCCGCACCAGAGATCTCCTCAATCGTCGGTCCCTTGGTATTCATCGCAAGAAGAAAATCCTTCATATCGAGCTCACTTGCCCCACCCGACATGATCTCGGCCATGACTGCCTGAATCTCTCCGCGATTCAAATTGCTTTTGTTCTGAAGTTTTTCGATGACTTGACGCATAAGAAGACCATCAAAGACGCAAGAAATTATCCAGGATTTTCTTACCTTCTTTTGTCAGAATCGATTCCGGATGAAACTGAACACCCCAAATAGGCTGCGTCTTATGACAAATCCCCATGATCTCGCCATCATCCTCGCTCACGGCCGTGACCTCAAAACAATCAGGACACGTTGCCTTATCGATCACAAGCGAATGATAACGAGTCGCAACAAAAGGGTTGGAAAGACCTGTAAAAAGACCTTTCTCGTCATGTTTAATGCGGGACGTCTTTCCGTGCATCAAATTCTTTGCGCGGACGATCTTACCACCAAAGGCGTAGCCAATCGCCTGATGCCCCAAACATACCCCTAAAATCGAAATTTTCCCAGCAAACTCGCGAATAACATCAACGGAGATGCCGGCATGCTCAGGATTGCTGGGTCCTGGAGACACGACGATCCTCCCCGGATTCAACGCCTTGATCTGATCGACCGTAATAGCATCATTACGATAGACCTTCACCTTTGCGCCCAATTCGCCAAAATACTGGACAATGTTGTAAGTAAACGAGTCGTAATTGTCGATCATTAAAATCATAAAAGTCCACTTGGTCAGACGTCTGACCTTTCTATTCTTTCTCTCTCTTAATATTCGCTCCCAGCGCCATCAATTTCTTATCAATATTTTCGTAACCGCGATCAAGGTGATACACGCGGCGAATCTCAGTTCTGCCCTTCGCCACAAGTCCCGCCATAACAAGAGCTGCCGAAGCACGAAGATCGGAAGCCACAACGAGCGCCCCTTTAAGCTACTTGATCCCTTCAATCACAGCAACGCCCCCTTCACGGCGGATCCTAGCGCCCATGCGATTCAACTCAGCAATGTGCAT
>JADGCU010000120.1 GCA_015228785.1 Candidatus Omnitrophota bacterium | reverse complement strand
ATTTCTCATTCTCCTTCCCTGACAAAACAAGCGATACCATTAAAACTGATATTCAATGTATCAACAAAAAGACCCGCCAGCCTACAACCCTGATTAGCCTGCAATATCTCTGGAAAAACGTCTTTCAAGGCATCCAAACGCCTTGTATAAACGTCTTTATGGGTCCATTCTTTTCTGCTTCTTGAAACAGGAAGATCGCAAGGCAGGATCTATGGGAAACAGTCTTTCTAACTCTGTCTTTGAGATTTGCGTATTACCTGTAATCCTTTGCATCACGCTCACCTTCTCAGGCAACGTCAGCTGCCGGAGAATGCTTTCCAAGGAAACCGTCTCATTGCCATCAAATCTAAGCTGTGAGGCGTTGTTCTTATGCGGAGGGTAAATCACATTGCAATGATTCTCGGCAATAAACTTCATATTAGCCGGGATCATCGCGGCTCTTATCTTGGCTGATCTCGCAGCCCCCGTGATCCTGTTCACAACAACCGCTGGCCCCATATCAAAACCTGAAACCCGCACATATTGCTTTTTCTTTTTATTCTTCGCAGAGAGGGAAAGATCTATCTTCCCATCTTTTATATTATGCGCCCATATAAGAGGAAGGCCCTCTTTCGATGAATCTGTTAATAATTCCTTATGTTGATTCCAGACCAATCTTCCCGTCTTAACCGAATATCCCAGATCATACAACGTTGTTTTGCCTTTAAACGCCTGCGTTAGATGCTTGCTATCCTCACTAAAGATCAAAATGCCATTATGGCTAAATAAATAATCCCCTTTATTCTTTCCCTTCTTCAGGATCAACAACATCACCATTTGCTGAGCGCCATGGAACAGCTTCACATTGTCCATGATCTTCAAATGCTCTATGTTTGAACTCTCGACAATAAGTTTACGAAGACCCGCAAAATACGCTCCATTATTCATCGACGGTGGCAATACAAAAGCAAGATGTCCGCCCTCTTTAAGCAGCCTCAATCCAGCTTTAATAAACAACCCGAAAATATTCGCCCTCCCACTTATAACATCTCCGTAATTCTTTTTGATCTTGTCAGTCGGCGTAAACTCATAATAGGGAGGATTCCCAATGACAAAATCAAAATACCCAGGCAAATCTTCTTCAAGGGCATTGACCTGCTTGACCTTGGCCTCTGGAACAAGCTGTTTCGTGATCGAGACCAGCTTTTTATCAATATCCCACCCATAAAGCTCCGGGTTCTTGAAATATTCTTTCGCTGAAAGCAGAAATTCTCCTGTCCCGCAGCCAGGATCTAATACACGTGGATTAGCAATAGTGCGGGGCAGCTCCTTAAGAAGATAATCTCGGATCGTTTTAGGCGTAAAGTATTGCCCCTTTGCCTTACGATGTAACATCTTGGCTTCTTTAAGATATTTAATTGTCTGAGGTGTAAATTCGTTTGTCATGTCTTGAGGTGTTTTTTTCATGCTTTGTGGCTTGCTGCGCGAATCAGTGGAGATCAAGCCGACCTTCCCGACTTTTTTCTTACCCTTTACATTCACGGCTTCTACACTCTTTAATAATGGGTCCTCTTCCTCACGCAAAGGAACGTCATATTTCCCTTTTAAAACACACCCCGCTCCACCAGGAAAACATGTTGATTTCCTCTTCTTACAAAAGTCACCTGACGATTGTCTATGCTTACAATCCCACATGAATTCATCTTTTCCTTATTGTCTAAAGATCCCCGCAACCTATGCAGCATTCGTCTTTATCGCACAATATGAATATTGGCCTGTCCCCGTTGTGCGGTGCGTGCAAATTTTACCGCCGGCTTGCCAAACACCATGCAGTAACCAATAACATGGTCGTTGGGGATATTAAGGAATTCCTTCGTTTCCGGCAGAATGTCATCGATCACCCATTTGACAAGGCCACTCCACACCGTGCCAACACCCAAACTCTGTGCAAAAAGATCAAAATACGAAAGCGCAATTAAACAATCAGGTAAAGGCGAAACAGCTCTTTTAGGCGCAGAGGCGATGATCAAATGCGGAGCCCCACGAAAAATCACGTCAATCTTCTTCTGTTGCCATAATTGAGCAAAATATCCGAAAACTTCCTGCCCCTGGGGTAGTTTATTCTCCTTAGCCCGAGCAGATAAATCTGCGACGATCATTTCCCGGAATTCAGCAAGCTTTTCTCTTTTGTCGATCAGTGTAAACCTGACCTTACGCTCGTTCTTTCCAGAAGGCGCATGCCAGGCCACATCAAGAAGGCGCTGTATCAAGGCCGGATCAAGATCCTCCTGTTGGTAAGCCCGAATTGTACGACGCCCCTTAATAAATGTCTCAAAAGAATCAGGATCTATTAAAGGCTTCCCCAACGAAATGCTTGCCTTGGGATCAAGATCAACGATCGAGATCGCCCCTGGCTCGCAAATAGTAAAACAATGCTGACACCGATAGCATCCCAGCTCCTTCTCCTTCGCTATCAACGGATATCCGTCAACAAGATCAATGACCCCTGCCGGGCACATCTTCGCGCACTCGCCACACGTGGAACATATCTGCTTATCCACTTTGAAATTTAACATATGACCCCTTTCGCCTTTGACGATAACGGCATTCTAACTTAATC
>JADGCU010000008.1 GCA_015228785.1 Candidatus Omnitrophota bacterium | reverse complement strand
AATCTTGGTATAGATCAAGGTCGATTCGTCGTTTGTCTGCTATACCGGAAACATAACATGTGCTTTAACAATAAGCAAGTCAACGGAAGCAAATTTCTATCCCAAAAGACGTGCTTTCTTTCTCGCCACAACATACTGAGAGACAATAAGATGCGTCTTTTCTGGATCGATTTCTAAAATTGGAAGGACTGTTTTAGCTTAAAATTAAGCCGGTTATTTTCTAGGCTTACAGGAATTGAGATCGCTTGCGCTAACTAAAACTAGTAAGAAAGACTACATAATAGAAGAAGAGTTAATTGCTTTTCATTCCAAAAACATAAAATTCTTGTTCCTAATAAATATATACCTCATTTTTTATATACTCTTACTTAATATAGGTTTTATTTATTAACCAGGGCCCGAATGGCAGGAAGACACTTTATCGCAGCATCATGCCCCCGCTGAATCAATATATCAGCCTTATAAAGCTCAAACCACGCAATCCCGCTCAAGTCTGGCGTAATCAACACCTCCGCCTTCTGACCGCTTGCCTGAGAAGAGCCATACTGCGACGCCTGCAAGGTCCGCACAATAACATCAGCTATATTAGGAGAAAGCGCCTTATTGACATGCCTCTGCAAACGAAACACAAAATATTGCCATGGATTCTGAAAAAAAGAGACCCTGGACAGCTTCTTAAGGCGTTCGGCCTCCCGCTCCTCCCCTTGGCAAGCATCCTCCGGCGACTGGAGAACATTAACTGCAATAATCTTCTTAACCCCCATATCCAAAAGAACATTCACTGGCAAAGGATTCAGCACTCCTCCATCAACGATCATCTGCCCGGATTCCATGACAGGCGGGATAATCCCGGGAAGCGCCATACTTTTAAAAACAGCATCCGTAATTAGACCTTGATCAACAACAATTTCCCTCCGATGTAAAAGGTCACACGCCACCACCCGCAAGGGGATCCTGGTCTCATCAAAGGTCACACGACCAACTTTCCTCCTAAGCCAATGACCTATCGCCTGACCATTGACAACACCAGACACCGGAACCAAACCCACAAGGACCAGAAGAACAACAAAAAATGCCGCAAGAACGCTATATCCACAGGCCCACAAAAAACCACTGATCCCCAAAAGGATCAGTCCACGCCCGATCGGCGGATCAAAAAGCTTAAGCAATCCGGACTTTTTCGAAAACTCTTTAGCAATTTTTTCCAGATCATCTGCGTTGCGTCCCGTGACCCATAATGCACCGACAAGGGCGCCCATGCTGCATCCGACAACAACATCAACCTGAATATTCTCCTCTTCCAAAGCACGGATCACCCCAACATGAGCGAGACCCAACGCAGCCCCTCCACCTAAGACAAGGCCGATCCGCCCCCTCTCTCTTCCCCCGCGCTCACCTACCGGCTGATTCTTTTCGTTCATCTGAATTCCCTTATTTCCTTTTCATCATCATCTCAACCGCCTGACGACAAGCCCCGCCCTGACAGGGAACATAAGCAAGCCCCAGACGACGCTTGATCACATCCTCGGCATTGCGGGCCATTTCCACATCTCTGGCATAAACCACCTGAGCCGCAATCACAGGCGAACACGAACAAATCTTTTCTTTCAAAGAAGCCTCCTTACGGGTCAATTCCAGAACATCTTTAACCCGGCTTCCATAAAACCCGTGAAGATAATCCATCGTTTCCTTCTGAACTCCAAACCGGACAGCCAAACTGCTTACGTCGACTCCCTCATCCCCGCTGCCATAAAGCCTGAATTGACGCCAGGACATAACATTACGGGCTACTTGCGGCAAAATTTTCTTAACAACTTCCTCCGCGATCGCACGATAAGTCGTGTATTTCCCTCCCATCAAGAAATAAACGCCATCACGGGAAACATCAATCGCGTGCTTACGCGAAATACGCGATGGATGTCCCGCATCCGCAACGAGCGGCCGCAATCCCGCGAACGAAGAAATAATCTTAGAGCGCTCAAACGTTATAGACGGAAATACACGCGAGGCCTCCTTTAATAAATACTGAACATCCGCCTCATCGGCCACAACATCATCAAGGCTTCCATGATAATCCGTGTCCGTTGTGCCGATCAGCATGCGCCCCTGAAATGGAAGCATAAAAAAGACACGGTTATCCTGACGACTTTGAAGTAAGAATCCCTTGGACGGGGGAGCCCCATCGTAGATCACATGTGCACCCTTCGTCGCACGCAGGCGCTTAGGCGCACCCGGATGATCTTTCTGGATCAGCTCATCTGACCAGGGCCCGGCGGCGACAATGATCTTCGTGGCACGGATCTCAATAACCCGGCCACTCATCACATCCCGGGCCTTCACCCCGACGGCCTTACCATCAATCTTGATAAACTCCTCTGCCTTTACGCCATTGGCCACAACCGCACCAAACTTATCCGCCATCAAAACATTCTCAAGACACATGCGGGCATCATTCATCTGCGCATCAAAATACTCAACCCCCCCAACCAGACCATCCCGGGAAATACCCGGAGCGCTCTGTTGGATCTCATCTAAAGATAGGCCACGATGTTTCCCCAAATTCCAGGGACCACTCAACATCTGGTAAAGCCATACCCCAATCGTCATCATCCACAAGGGCCTCGCATCTCCACGATAGACCGGAATAACAAAGGCGAGTGGCCTTGCCAAATGGGGCGCGCTCTTCAGTTGAATGAACCGCTCTCGCAAAGATTCAATGACCAGATCAAACTCAAAATGTTCAAGATAGCGAATGCCCCCATGAAGGAGTTTGGTCGATGTGCTCGAAGCGCCACTCGCCCAGTCATCTTTCTCAATAAGCGCAACCGAAGCGCCTGCACCTGCGGCAAGATGGGCCATCGCAGCCCCGTTAATACCGCCTCCAATAATAAGAAGATCGAACGTCTTATTTTCTAGACGGGAAATATCTCTAAGCATAGTTATTCTTTTCCAGCCAAGACCTGGCCAACCGCCTTTTTCCAACCCGCATAACGGCCATCAGCCTGTGCGCGGGACAAACACGGCTTAAAAATACGATCAACAGATTTGGACTTA
Organism: Candidatus Omnitrophota bacterium; assembly: GCA_015228785.1. GTDB lineage: Bacteria > Omnitrophota > Gorgyraeia > Zapsychrales > Fredricksoniimonadaceae > JAAYZZ01. Next base: position 45,239 of record JADGCU010000008.1, on the reverse strand, counting down.
AAGATCCGATCCGATGTCCACATGCCTATAGATACGCCAGCAAGATAGGCCGCTCCTGCGACGGTCGAATCAACCATCTGCGGCCGAACGACCCTGATCCCCAATTGATCTGCCTGAAACTGCATAAGAAAATTATTACGACATGCGCCACCATCGACAGCCAGGACCTTGACCTTAAGCCGCGATTCCTTCTGCATCAGATCAAAGATATCCTGTGTCTGATACGCCATGGATTCCAACGCAGCACGGACAATATGACGCACATTCGCTCCCCGGGTAAGCCCCATGATCGCCCCTCTGGCACCCGGCTCCCAATAAGGCGCGCCCAGTCCTGCGAACGCTGGAACAAAATACACGCCACAAGTGTCTTTAAGACCCGCGATCAAGCTTTCCGTCTGAGATGACTGAGTGATCACCTTAAGCTCATCACGTAACCATTGCACAACAGCCCCGGCGATAAAGACAGAACCTTCCAATGCAAAGACAGGCTCCCCCTTCTCATCACAGGCCAATGTCGTTAACAATCCCCCTGTTGAACGAACATGCTTTTTCCCAGTATTAAGCAGCATAAAACATCCCGTTCCATAGGTATTCTTGATCATTCCCGGCTCCGTACATCCTTGCCCATAAAGTGCGGCCTGCTGATCTCCCATAACACCCGTGATCGGAATACCAGCGGGTAATCCCGCCACAAAACCTGAGGTATGCCCAAAAACAGACGATGACGAGAAAACTCTGGGAAGAACCTCTTTAGGGACATCAAGAAGTTTAAGAAGTTTTGGACTCCAACGGCGCGTCGTAATGTCAAACATCAAGGTGCGACTGGCATTGGTCATATCTGTGGCATGTGTCTGGCCACCCGTGAGTTTGTAAATAAGCCAGGAGTCCATGGTCCCAAAAGCCACGTCTCCCCGACGAGCCATGACTCGCAAGCCCGGAACATGATCCAAAAGCCATTGGACCTTAGTCCCAGAGAAATACGCATCCAGGACAAGACCGGTGGTATCTTGAAAAAGTTTCGCATATTTCTTAAGGCGCTGACAAATATGGGCTGTCCGACGGCACTGCCAAACAATGGCGCGGTGGCAAGGCTTGCCTGTTCGCCTGTCCCAAAGAAGAGTCGTCTCCCGTTGATTAGTAATACCGATGGCCGCGATCTTGTCTGGATTAATATGCGCCTGAACTACGGCCTTTCGAATAACCTTCTCAACCGAAGCCCATATCTCAAGAGCGTCATGTTCAACCCATCCGGGCTTGGGATAATATTGTCTGAATTCTTGGTAGGCAGATGAAACGACTTGACCCTGATGATCAAAAATAAAAGCCCGTGAACCCGTCGTGCCCTGATCGATAGCGAGGATGTATTTCTTGGAGACGCTCTGTTGAGGCATAGCTTCATTATTGATGAAACGATCAATCACGCAACACAAATCGTGGCCATCATAGATCTTGTTCTTTTGGGCACATCCCCAAAACCTACAGCAATTGAATTTCCCCTCACCAAAAACATAGGACAGCCTTTCTTTCAAGGCTTTATCATTATCCCTGAAAACAATTCTTTTACCCCGTTTTGATCCTGAATAAATACCTCAGGGGGAAATTCAATACTATGTTTGATCTGCTTAGCGATAAGATCATCCAAAAACGCTTTCTGCTCTTCATTCTGCGGATCATATAAAGGATGCGTGCTCAAATCATTGACCAACACCATCACAGGCGCATGAGCAAACTCCACAGTCTTTAAGATCTTGCTGACCAAGGCAAAAAGAAAATTCGGCTTGTCATTAAAAAGTTCAACTGCCGTCTTAAAGACGATCTTACCCCACGACTCATCAACCATCTTTTGAAGTATCCCGTAAACTGACGAATACTTGATCAGCATCTGTTCACCAGGCTTAAGCTTTAGTGAGGAATTCACCAGAACCTGGGTGAGCTCGTTACCATTGAACGAGTCGATCTCCTTATGAACATCGAAAGTCAACAAGTCAAAGGCATAGATTCCACGCATAAGGGACGCGGCATCCTTGATCGAACGACCCAAAAGATCTTTTGTTGAATCCCATAAGAAATCCTCATCCTTGCGGATGATGGTGACCGCAAGAAGCTTACACTCTTCACCCTCTCTCACGGCCTTGAATAACTGCACCCGGTCAATGGGGTTCCCCTGATAATAGATCTCTTCAAACCGGGGTAAATGACGAAAAAGATTTGATGTCGGAAGCTCTGTTTTGACCAGATTGATTGATTGAAAAGCCATAATATCCTCGATCACGTCCCGACATTATCAACATCCTACGAAAGTCAAATGCCGATGACAAACATCTCTGATCTTTCCCGCGTTCTCGGCAAACCACTCAAAAGACGCTGGCCAGTTTTTCTCAAGAGAAAGATCCATGGCAACCGTTAAGCGAATCCAGCAAGACTTTCTGCCAAGCTTGCTATCCCACTCGAGAACCTTTCCCATTTCAGCCTCGATCTCTACCCTCTTTGATTGAAGCATCATAAAGGCCTCTTTGGAATCTGGTATCCAGAAACTTGCAGAAATGAAAGGCCGCGGATGCTTGCCGTCAGACCCGGCAAGCGCCAGGCATATCTTGTGATGAGGAGACCCGATCTTGACAACAGTCTCAGCTTCCCCTTCAAAAGAATAGAATCTCCAATCCAAACCCCTTTCATCAACAAACAACTTCAACTGCTTCCAATAGTTTAAATAAATTTGCTTTGATAGCCTCATCGTACTCCTGATATAAGATTAAAAATTCTCCGCCGAATAATAACCTGCCTACAGCGCCCTAAAGATCTCCGGCCTTAATACGATCTCTCCCTTAATAGCAGCCTGCAAATTATTCAACAGACTTGTTTTATCTTTAGGAAAAACGCCCTCCAAAGCCAAATGATTTGAAGCATGATCTGACCGGAATATGGTTTTCTTAAGATCAAGCCCCTGAATAATATCATAAGCCTCTTGTAACAAATCCACTGAATCTAATTCTTTAAAGTCACCCCGTCTAGCCTCCTTCGCCAACGCAGTGCCTGGAATAATCATCAACGACAGAAACGACAGATATCTTGGCTGCATCCTGTTGAGAGCTTCGACCGTCTTTGTAACGTGCTCTGCCGAATGACTCTTCCCCCCAAGCCCTAGTAAAACAATCACAGAAGACTTTATTCCCGCACGCGCCGCTCTCTGAACAGCATCAACCATTTCCTCGACACGGGAAGTCTTTCCACATCGATCCAATATCGCCTGACTGCCGCTTTCAAGCCCCATATAGATAAGGCTTAACTGATGTTCGCGCAACTCCGCCAGATCATGATCACTTTTTCGCGTGATGTTACACCCATTGGCATAACTCGAAATACGAGAAAGGCCCGGGAAGGCTTGCTGCAACTCTCTAAGAATAGGCAAAAGCTTGCTATTACTCAGAACAAGGACATCCCCGTCCATCAGAAAAACCCGGCGTGTGTCTCTGTATCTGCCAGCGAACCTATGAATATCTTCCGTGACCTCTTTAAGATCTTTGATGCGAAAGGGCTTATTCTTATAGGCGCCGCAAAAACTACAATTGTCTTCCGAGCATCCAAGTGTAACCTGTAAAAGAAAACTATTCGCCTCCGATGGAGGCCTTATCACAGGCTCTATAATGGCCATCAACATTACCCTTCAAACCAAAACACATCGTTCTCACAAAAACTCATACTTCTCAAGAAATATGTTCCTAACGCGTCCCAAACAACCAAGCCGACTATTTTAATGTTCTTCGTATGGGCGCTAACAGCTCTTCTAATCCATTAAGTTTAATTTCATAAATACTTCTCAGCATCACTCCCAGCGACCCCTCTGGAAATCCTTTGCGGCTAAACCAACAAATATAGGTTTCCGGCAAATCAATAAGCAGCCAATTCTTATATTTCCCAAAAGGCATGCGTGTTTGTAAAAGTTTTAAAAGATACTCTGGATCTGGAAGCTGTATTTGTTCAGCCATAATTCATATTACACGCCCACCACGCGCTCCATGTCTCTTCGCTCCTTCTTGGTGGGACGTCCTTCCCCCTTAGCACGACGTGGCACCCATCCACCTTTAATGAGCGCGAGCTTATTTCTTTCTTCTTGAGGCGTTATGTCTTCACAGCACTCTTTTGCAACCGAAGCACCCACCCGCTTATCAATGCAATTCAAGACCCGATAATGCCAGCTGATCCCCTCTTTGCGGACAATGATCTCCTGCCCAACATTGACATTCCGAGAAGGCTTAACAGGTTGCCCATCGAGAATAACCTTATGCCTTTTGCACAGTTCAGTTGCAATCAGCCGCGTCTTACAAATCCGCACAGACCATAACCACTTGTCAATACGAACGCTTATAGGGATAAGATCAGGACCAGTCACGCTTCTCCAAACTTATACAATTAATTACGACCCTGCCCTTGAAAAGACAAAATGTCATTCAAACAATTCACCGCAATCACACCTTATGAAGAACCTTGTCTTGATATAATTATACCCAAAAGTCAGACGCAACCAGGTAGGTTGAGCCAAATATTGGCTCATCTATTTGAACGAATTCTCCGTCTTAGGAACCAAGGTCTCAAGATAATCCCCCAAAGCCTGAACCTCATCGTCTGTGCCGACTAAAGGCGGCATGAACCTGTAGTACGGCGAATCAGGCTTATGCTCGTGTAAAACCTTAAGGAAACTCCCGATCGCCGCACGGTCCCGCCCTGCCAAAAGAGTCCGTGTCGGACGATATCCGTCTACCGTGTGACAAGACATACATTGACCACGATACATAGCCTCCCCTCGGGCCACCGATGTCTTCGATCCGCCCCGGATCCACAATGTATCCTTAAGATAACCGTCCTTATTTACCCTTTCGATCGCCTTTGTCCTGACCCCGTTTGAATAAAGATGCTCCGCAATAATAAAAGGTTTGCGCAACATTTCCCGTGTATATTCCAAAGATCCCACCAAAGTCAACGCAAGAAAAACAATCACAACAGCCTGCGGAATCTTGAAATCAGACGGGGAACGCAACGCAATAAAATAAACAACCCCCATGATCGTTATAGAACTAACAAGAATAATAACAACCATACGCGTCACCATGGTAAATACGCCCGGCGCGACCGTATTAACACCAAGGGTAAAAAGAACACGCTGCGCTTCAGGGATCTGATGAACATACCAAGCCAGCAAAAAAGGCATGGTCATAAAAAGCGGCAATAGCCATTTCGCGGTCCACTGAATGAATTCCTCCTTGAGCTTCGGCTTGTCATTACTAATGCGACTACACGTCGCAAGCGCCCATACCCCGGCAAGAGATGAACATATTCCCATACGAAGAAACAGACTCGGCCAGAATCCCGGATTAAACATGGCCTCCCAGAACCGACTGGCCTCCTGACCTGAGCCTGCAACCGCAAGCCATTCACTTCCCGGCGTCAATTTAAAAGAAAGAATACCGTTAATAATAAAAAGAGTAAAAAAGGATGCGACCGCATAAAGCCATCCTACCTGAAGGTGTAATCTGTCCGAAATGCGTCCCCATGTGTAATAATAAACCGCAACAGTCGCCAGCTCGACTAAGAAAAACACCCACTCGATCGCCCACGCAAACACGAAATTATGAATGAGGGCGCTCGTTCCCTCAGGATTGGCCAAGCCGATCGCAAACCAGATCCCAACGCCAGATACAGTCCCGAAAACAGCTGTGAGAATCAGAAAAAACCGTGAGTGAAGTCTGATCACCTCAAGCCAGTCGCGACGTCCCTCCCGCAATGCCTTCTGTTCAGCGAGAGCAAGATATAGTCCCCCGCCAACCGCAAACTGTGAGATCAAAAGATGGAAAATGGCGGTTATGCCGATCACCCAACCACCGCCGATCATAGGAACATCCCACAATGGATAATTCATATTTTCTTCTTTCTTTATAACGCCGCATAACCCCAAATCGTCAGAACAATAACCCCTGCCAAGACCAGAAGGCCAAAATACGTCGCATGACGAGCCCGCTCTCCCGATCGGCTATCAGGATCATAAAGGGGAATCAGCATCCACAAAATAATCCCGAGCGTAAAAATGCCAACGCCCATCGCCTCACCTAGATCCCCAGGAAGCAGATTACCAAACACTTTTAAGATCTGAAAAGCACTCATGAAATACCATTCCGGATGAATGCCGAGCGGCGCAGGCTTAAGCGCATCTGCCTGAACCCCCAGATCCCATGGAAAACAGACGGCCAAAAGGGCCAGCACATTAAGCGTGATCAACCACACCGCAAGATCCTTCATAAAGAAATTCGGAAAAAAAGGAATGGTCTTACGCTCCTGGACTGGCCGCGCTTCTTCCGACGGAGGGAGAGCCATGCCGTTTCTCTGAACAAGCCAAAGATGAAATACCAAGATCGGAACGAATAGCGCTGGCAAGACAACCACATGGAGAGCAAAGAACCGCTGCAACGTGTACTCCGATACTTCAGGACCCGCCCGCACAATATCCCCGATCAAGGGACCAATGATCGGCATAGAGGTTGGGATCTCAAGCCCTACCTTTGTTGCAAAATAGGAAAGTTCATTCATGGGCAGAAGATACCCGCTGAATCCAAAGACTGTCGAGATCATCAACAAAAGCATGCCGCTCCACCAGCCAAATTCCCGCGGAGCCCGGTACGCTTTCATAAAATAGACAGAAAACATATGCACAAAGATAGAGGCCACCATCAAATTCGCAGCCCACGCGTGAAGAGAACGGATAAGCCACCCGAAATTGATCTCATAAGTGATCTGCCGAACAGAATCAAAGGCCTCAGGCCCTGGACGATAATAGATAAGAAGAAGAACGCCTGTCAGCGCCTGAACAAGAAAAAGAAAAAGCGAAATGCCTCCCCAGTAATACCAGAACGAATATTTATGCTGAGGCACGGTCTTATGCTGGGCAAAAGCAATGATCTGAGACAGGTCAAGCCGCTCATCAAGCCACTTCCACAATGCGTCGATCTTGCTTTTCATGAACCCCCTCCTCTTCACACCCGAGACACCAAGACGCCGCCCTCAATGACCTTCACCACATACGGCCTTAAGGGCCGCGGAGGTGGGCCGCTAATATTCTTTCCCGTCTGGGCATCATATTCCCCGCCATGACAATTACAGTGAATAACATTGCGATCCGGCTGGTACTGCACCGTACAGCCCAAATGCGTACAGACCGCATCCAGCGCCACCCAACTACCATCCTTATGATGGATCAGCATCGCAGGATGAGATCCGAACTTAAACATAAGGACACTTCCTGCAGCGAGGGTATGCGCATCCTTAAGTGTCACCTCTTTAACCGCAGCCAGACTCTTCGCCTGCTCTGCGGGGGAAATCAAATACCTCCAAAGAGGATACCCAATCGCTGCCGCGTAACACGCTCCCACCCCTGTCAGAATTATCCGCAGGAAATCCCGGCGAGTGACCGTTTCTTTCGTTCCACTCATGACATGCCTCCTTCTGAAACAGGCTTAGCCTGCATCATGACATAAATTAACCACCCCAGCGCAACAAGACCCAAAACCAATATCACAACAAACCAGCCCACAACGCCCCAATTCGTCACAACCGCCTGCTGCCAAACATCAAACCCTTTACTCTCAAGAGTAATATCACGAATCCCATCACGCAGGATGACCCAGGAAGAAAGCGTCACAACTGTAAGAAGCATGGAAATATATCCCGCAACATAGGAACATGTCTTTTTAACCGCAACCCACAATGCAAATATAAATACCAATGCGGCGCCTGAACACCAGGCGATCTGGGCACCCTTGAGCCATACACTCATGTTTATCCCCTCTTGAACCACCGTCGGCTGCGCCTTAAGAACCCAGGAAAATAGCGCACCTTGGCATAAAATCGCACCCAACGCCAGGCTGCCTCCCAGGCCCGCCAAATAAGAACCCAGAGCTAAAGCCGTGGTCCTGCGACCTGCGATCCAGATCATCCAAAATCCTGAAACCCACCCTGCTCCTGAAAGCATGAAGAGCCACCGCGGAATAAGTGTTGGATCATGCGGAGGAAGTAAAGCACCTAACGGGGAAGCAGCATACATCCCCTGCCAGACCTCGGGCCTGAGCATAAGAGTCATATTAATGGAATAAATCTTAGAAATGCTGAGCGCCAGCACCCCAGCAAAAGCCGCCATCCACCAGACATTCCTGCCTTTATCAACCCCCTCGGCAAATTTGTAAAGAAGCCAATAACAACCCATTAACATAAAGATCACAGAAAACCAATACACACCAATGAGCTGACTGCTCGTATAAAGCGCAGGCCCGTAAAGTACCTGAGCAAATAAAAGCGGTGGAACCCCCAGATTGATCACAAAGGTCATGAGAATTGGTAGCCGGTGCGCCAAAGCCGCGGCGGCGCCTTTGCGTAAAACGCTTGAACCACTACAAGCACTAAGGACGGCCGCCACCAGAAGCCCCCCCAGGAACATCTGCATCGCCGTAAAATGAAGGGATAATGTTAATAAATGAAGGGCCTTGAACAGCCATACCGGGGCCGGCAAAGGGATAGGATCAACCATGGGAAAAGGATTCATATACCATGCTCCTTGGTAATGATCGACAGGAGAAAATCTTCTTCGATACAAAAAACAAAACACATGCTTTCCGAAACAGTGCCTTCACTTTAACAAACTCAAAACAAACTTCAAGAAATAACCCCAGCACTATTTATAAATAATCATGACTCCGAATTGAGATGCTCTGTGACTACCCGGATCGCCCAACTAACCCCTTCTCCCATCTAGCCACATCCCCATTCGTTAACGTAAAGAGTGGATGTGCTTGGAACTTCTTAACCAGAAGATTTAATTTATATTTACAGGGATCTCTCTTTTTTAATTTCTCAAACAAATGCTGGATTTCAAATACAAGTTGTCCTTTGGGAAGCTTAATTAGATCGACTTTGCAATTGTGCGCCTTAATCTTATCCGCATTAAAACGATAGCCTCGCTCTTTTGCCTCATCGTATACGTTCTTAAGATAAAAACCTATGGCTGCTACAGGATCAATATGCCCCTTAAAACGCTCTAGCTGAGGATGATTCCGATATCCTTTTGTCTTGCCCATTAAAACTTTCTGTGCGAGCAATCCCTCCCGCCATAAAGCAACCAAGCCTCTGGCATCTAAATATGAAGGATGAAGAGACCATAATCTCATGTCTAACTTTCCGGATTAGACTTTGTGAATCATGAAGAAAATATCTTTATGCCCGCAAACTCTTTGTTATGTCTGCTGACCTGGCAATAATCACTTCTTCTTCTTTGCGGGAACCGGCTTTTTCTTAACAACAGGTTTCTTTGCCGCAACTGGCTTCTTCTTTTCTTTAACGAGTGGCTCCGGAATATTCATAACCACAGGAATAGCTGCTGGAATAACGGCAACTTCCTTAAGATTATTCTCCACAACCACCTTTGGTGCATTACCAGATCTTCGACGAGAGAAACACTCTTTACAATAAACAGGACGTTCCCCACTGGGCTTAAAAGGGATCTCACATTCTTTCTTACAATCCGCGCATGTCGCCTGATGCATCTGCCTTCCTTTATGTTGATCATGTGACCTTCCGCTTCCCGGAATAGGATCATGCGCATGAACGGGCTGATTAACAGAAGGCTTGGGAACCGGCCTCACCTCAACCGGACGAGGCAAAGACTTGCTCATTAAAATATCCATCTTCTTATCCAGTGCCATCAACTGCTCTTGTATCTTATTCATTAAACCAACAATATCCGACTTATTCTGTAGTTGTTCTTTCATACGACTCCTTCATTTTCTTCCACTGCTGCTTTCAGCTCTCCCAGCTTATGCAGCGCCTGGATAGGCGTAAGATTATTCACATCCATAGCTTCCAATGTGGCGCGAATCTCTTCCGCCACAGGATCGCTCTTCACCTTGCCGAAGAACTCGGCCTGCGGCTCACCAAACTTGGGACCCTGTAGCCGTTCTTTCAAATTGCCCCCACTCTCAAGATCTGTCAGGATCTTTTGAGCACGATTAAGCACTTTAAGCGGCATCCCCGCCAACTTCGCCACATAAAGACCATAACTGTCATCTGTTCCGCCAGGCACAATCTTGTGCATAAAAATGACCTTGTCTTCCCACTCACGCACCTGGACATTGTAATTGCGAACGCCCTTCAGGCGTTCCGACAGTAACGTCAATTCATGAAAATGTGTCGCAAAAAGCGTGCGCGCCTTCTTGTCTTGCAGAAATTCCGCGAGCGCCCAAGCCAAAGATAACCCATCGTACGTTGATGTCCCGCGGCCAATCTCATCCAACACAACCAAACTCCTAGGCGTCAAATTATTCAAGATGTCCGCAGCCTCCGTCATCTCAACCATAAATGTGCTCTGACCTTTGGTGATCTCATCATGAGCGCCAATACGAGTAAAGATTTTATCGACCAACCCGATCCGCGCAGAAGCGGCTGGCACAAAAGATCCCATCTGGGCAAGAATCACAAGGACCGCATTCTGACGGATATAAGTCGACTTTCCCGACATGTTGGGGCCTGTCAAAATGATAAGCCGATTGTCTTCACAATCCATACGCGTATCATTAGGGATAAAATCTGTTCCCATCGCGCTCTCGACCACGGGATGCCGCCCTTCCTCAATCAAAAGCTCCGTGCCATCTGAAACATCTGGCCTGACCCATTGCCTCTGAATGGAAAGAAGGCTAAGGGCAAACAAAACATCAACCCGCGCAATCTCGCGCGCAAAAGAATGAACCGCACTCATCTCAGCCAATATCTCTGATGTCATCTCCCGAATAAGATCTGCCTCAATCTTGAAAACCTTATCCTGCGCCGTAAGGATCTTATGCTCATATTCCTTGAGTTCCGGCGTTATAAAACGCTCCCCATTGGTCAACGTCTGCTTACGGGTATAATCTGCGGGCGCTGATTTAAGCTGCGCATTGGTAATCTCAATGTAGTAGCCGAAAACCCTATTGAACCCAACTTTAAGCGAATTAATCCCCGTGCGCTTGACCTCCCGTGCCTGGTATTCTGAAAGCCAGGTAAGTCCTTTTTCCTGAAGGCCACGTAACTCATCAAGCTCGACATTAAATCCAGAACGAATAACCTTTCCTTCGTTCTTAGCGAGCGGCATATCAGGATTGATCGCCGCCTCCAGCTTCTCGCGTAAGCTCTTAGGATCGCTCACATGAAAAAGCGCGCTCTTGTCTGCCAAACTTTTAAGCATTATCTGAAACTCTGGCGCTCGCACCAAGGCCTGCCGGATCGCCAGAAGATCGCGCGGCGCCCCAGACCCGCAACTTAAACGTGAAAGACTTTTCTCAATATCAGGAATACCCGGAAGAAGCCTGCTCGCAAGTGCCTCTCGCGAAGAAACATCCTTTTGTAAGAACGCAACCGCATCCTGTCTTTCCCGAATCCTACCAACATCTTTAAGCGGATGATACATCCAGGCCCTCATCAGGCGCCGCCCCATAGACGTCACGGTCCGGTCGATCGTCTGCAAAAGCCGCTCCAATTCGAGCCCATAATGAGCGGCCGGAGAAATAAAAACATAATCCGTATCATCGTAACGTGACAAACGATCAACATGCTTCAACGACGTCTTATTCATGTCACGTAGATATTCAATAAGAGCCCCTGCGCTGGCCTGGGCCAAAGGAAGATCTTCAATCCCAAACCCACGCAACGAATGCGTTCCAAAATGCTCCTGAAGCATTTTTTTCGCGCGTTCCGGCTCAAAAGACCAGTCGCGAAATCCTGTCAACGCGACATTCTTCAACCTCAACATCGGATGAGTTAAAAGTTTCTTAACTGCTTCTTCATGGCTTTCGGAAAAAATACATTCATTGATAGGAATCTTGGAAAGGATTTCAAGCGTCTGATGCACACTCGTAAACTGATTGGTTTGAATAGACCCACTCGCCGTGTCTGTAAAGGCAAGACCAAAATTCTTTCCTTGGCTAGCAATAGAGACAAGATAGCGCGCATCTGATGAATCATCGAGAAAAGTTCCTGCTGTAATAACACGGATAACGTCACGCTTGACGATCCCCTTGGCGAGCGCGGGATCCTCAACCTGTTCACAGATCGCAACCTTCTTTCCTGCACGCACAAGACGGCTAACGTAATTATCCGCCGCATGATATGGCACCCCACACATCGGGATCTTGCCATTAACGTCCTGTCCACGAGAAGTCAAAACCAAGTCTAGAATTTGAGAAGCAGTCTGGGCATCCTCATAAAACATCTCATAAAAATCGCCGAGACGAAAAAATAGGATGCAATCCTTGTAAGCAGATTTGATTTCCCCGTACTGCCGAAGCATAGGGGTAGAAGTCTCCATAGCGCACTTTTATACCACAAAAACTCTCTTGCGCAAACCACAAACCACCTCGCTCATAAGGCATCCCGAGCTTCAGAATCTTTCCTCGCGAACCGCCTTGACACTTGATCAAAGAGAATGCTATACTTCACGAAATCTATCGACGACAAAGTGAGGAACCATGAAAACAATCATCTTATGCCTTTCCTTCGCCATTTTCCCTGTCGTGACCGCCTTCTCGCAACCATCTCAAGACAAGGACCTTCCAACGATCAATATCCGTGAAACGACCAGTGCTCAAATGTATCGTTACGGGCGGGAGCTATACCGTACCGGCAATTACAAAGGGGCGGCACAAGTCTTCAAAAAGATTCTCGACATCGACTGTCAGAACAAACTCGCACAGTATCACCTTCAAAAGATTGCGACCCAAGGCCCAAAATTCAAAGACATTGCTGAGTTCTTAGAAAAACTCCCTTGCCCTGCCTATAATTTCTCCAATGAAGACTTCCTTCCATCTTCTCTATATTATGAACCAGATGCTGATCTGGTCCTCGAACAATTAGCCCTCTACAACAAACGCTTCCGCACCACCAAGACCGAACTCACAAGCCAGATCAGTCGATATAAGAATATGATCACCCAGCTTGAAAAAAAGACAGCCACCCTGGCCTCTTCCCTTGATGCTGCCCAAAAAAATGCTGCGGATATTCCCCTCTGGAAAGAACGCCTCAAGGAATCGCAGGCCCTTTCTGAGCGTCTCAATCTGGAAGCCGCCCAATTAAAAGCACAGCTCCATACCGTCAAAACAGCCTACGACAAAGAATACAAGGCTCTCCAGGCCCAAATCATTGCTGCTAAGAAATCACCAAAACAACGCGATACCCAACAGGCCCTCGTCAACAAAGAACGCGAAATTACCCACAGATTGAATGAACTGTCCACGCTCGAAGAAAAGTTTGCAGCTGTTCAGGCGCACTTACGCCAAATCGAAGAATCTCTCACAAGTGAAAATAACCAGATCAAAGGAATAACCGCCGATCTTAAAACCATCAAAAAATAATCCTATGAAAAATTATCCCTTGTTCCAAAAAATCGTACTTTCAACCCTTTTTCTTGTTTGTGCTTTCTTCACGCCGTCAATCGTTTTGGGAGAGAATTCTTCTTCTGAAGGCCTGCCCTTTCTTGAGAATTTTGCGATCAAGATCTATAATCGAAACGATATCCCGCAAGCCAAGAAAGAATTTGAACGAATCCTCCAAATCGACCCAACCAATGCTACTGCCAAGAAGTATTTGAACGAAATCTCCACAAGAAAAGATCCTGAACAAAATCTCTCCCAAGGCCCTGTCCTTAAACGTTTGAACGATATCACCGCTGATATCAAAAGACTTAATAACGAAATCACGAATCACGAAAAAGAAACCCAGACGCTAGGCCTTACCATCCGCAGCCTCATTACAGAAAACGACTCACTGTATGTGGCGCTTCGCAAACGCACACGGGATCTGGCAGAACTAAGAGAGAAATTCCAAGGAACACCTTACAACGAACAATACAGCGCCCTCATGAAGGATCTCCCACTGGATCGTATTCCCCAAAGAGTAACCGACCTGAGCGCACTTCTTCCGGGTACACCAGCCGCCACCCCCATCCTCGTGCCATCTTCAGAAAATGATCTCGAATCGCTAACTCAAGAGATCTCAAAAACAGAGTCCGAGCTCAAAACTCTGCGCGCCACATCGGGTCCAGATGAAGAAAAGATTCGCGAGCTCGAGACCGTACTTCGCGACAAACGTGCCCTGTTGACCGAAAAGACCGCTTCTCTAATCGAGAATAAGAAATCACTTCTCACCTTTCAGAGCGAATTAATAACGATCAATAGTTCCCTGAAAGACGCCAACACCCGCTACCTCGATGCTATCACCAACCTCGAGAAACTCGCACAGGATATCAAAACCGAAGCCTCGCTCAATGACGCAGAGACACAAAAAAAATATCGCGAACTTCTCGATGATTACGCCACCAAAATCAAGGAGCTCGACCAACTGAAAACAACGATCGCCAATCGTGATGCCACGTTGACCCAGATTGAACTAACATTAACAGATAAGCACAAAACACTCGCAAGCCTTGATTCCTCCATTCAGGAAGAGAATCTCAGAGTCCAGGAATATCGCACGTTGCTTTCAGAATTAAAAAATAAGCTCGCGAAAAAAGATCAAGTGATTGAAGAAAAGGATCAAATAATCGCTAACAAAAACCAAGTGATTGATGAAAAAGCTCGAATAATCGCCAACAAAGACCAGGTCATTGATGAAAAAACTCAAGTAATCGCCAACAAAGACCAGGTCATTGATGAAAAAACTCAAGTAATCGCCAACAAAGACCAAGTGATTGATGAAAAAACTCAAATAATTGCCAACAAAGACCAGGTAATTTCTGAGAAAGATATCAGCATCACGGAAAAAACTGAGGAACTCTCAAACAAGAATGCCACCCTTGCCAAACAGGACGCTGATCTCAAATTCACAGATCATCAACTCGTGGGCATCGACCAAAGAGTCGGTTCCATCCAAAATCTGCTAATTGAAAATGACCGAGACATTGCGCAGCTCCAGGAAGGCATCTCAAAGGTCAAAGCCCTCATCCAAGCCAATACCACTCCTCCCCAGCAAAAGAAAAGGCCATTGCCTGCGGTCGCCCCGCCACCCATCATCCAAACAAATCCAGAGGAAATAAAGGCTCTTGAAAAAACAATCGAAGAATTAAACAAAACCATTTTAACCAAAAGCGACATGCTCTCCCTGCTACAGTTAAAACTTACAAATCTCGAAAATGAACTCTCTGCGCGTGAAACAGAAGTCTTACAAAAAGACGAGGATCTTCTTTCTTCTCAGGAGAAACTCGCTGCCTTAGAAAGAACCGTCTCCTCACTTCAAGATGAAAGCGACCTTCTCAAGAGTGCACCGCCGCAAACAGAACCCAAAAAACAAAAAATCAGGCCTCCGCAAATCAGCCTTCATCCTTCTTCAGAAATCACCAGCCTCCATAATATCCTGGCAACAAGAGACAAAACAATTGTTGAACTCAACAAAAAGAATATCCTGAAGAATATCGAGAACCGCAAACTATCTACCATGGTGGACGCGAGCCAGGCCGCATCTAATGAAAAGAATGCCCTGATCCAAGAGGTCGCCCTCCTCAACACCCGTTTGAGCAAAATTAACGAAGAAAAGAAATCGCTCGAGAATTCAAGATGCGCCCTGCAGAACTCCGAATTAGATATTCAAGAAAAGAATGCCCTGATCCATGACCTTCAGAAAACCATAGAACAAAGAACAACAGCCCTCACCACAGCGTCTCAACAAATTACTGTCCTTCAAGAAAGCCTCGCTGTTTTTAAGATCAAACAAGATGCGATCAAAGATCTTATTGAAAAACGAGATAAAGAGCTCGCAACACTCAAGAAGCAATTACCCGGCACTCAAAAGGGTCGCCCTGCGCCCGCTTCCAACCCAAAAAACATAAAGATACAAAGTCCGAAAATTGATGTCCTGCAAAGGTCCATACAGGATCAGAATAAGCAGATCGCACAACTCAAAAAGAATCTAACCGACATACAAAATAAGCTTAAGAAGCGAAACACTGAAAAGAATCAACTTGGGGAAAAGGTCAAGAAGCAAGCAGCTGAGATCTCAGCTCTGAAGAAGAAACTAAATACGAAGAAAAAGTAAATATTAAAAGCCAACGTCCTACTGCAGCATCCATTGATCCGTATTACTTTTTGGATTTCTGTTTACGAAACTTCCGCCGAACAACCTCGGCCTGAATATCATCAAAAAACTTGGCTAAAAACTTCGAATCTTTCACAGGACCCATACTATCAGAAGCAATAACGCGCACTTTTGTCCGCGCCCCAACGCCTTCCGCGACAGAGGCTTTAATTTCTGAATAAGCAGGCTCCTGCCTTTCTGCGACAACCAGGCCAGAATCATAATCCGAAGTCGTTATAAAATATCCTCTATCGAGCAAGATCGTCACGGTCGTATTGAATACATCCTGCCTTTCTCCCTCAATCGCTTTTACTTCTACCGGTCCCTCTTGTTTTAAAGATTGCTTATTAACATTGCTCTTAGTCACACTCTTCTTAGGAGAAGACTTCTGCAGGGCGTCTGCTAGCAAGAAAATACAGCCAGAGGATGAAAAACACAAAACAAGAACAACAATAACGAATCTATACGCCATAAGCTCCCACTCGTAATACGTTTTACTGAAACAGACCTATCGCATCCTTCACACATGCCTGTTTGATTCAACGATTAATTCTACAACGGCTCACCTGATTGGAAAACAAGAAACTGAGGTTTCTTTCTATCACGATTATGCTCACCATATCCAACTCTTTGATGTATCCCCTACCACAAAAAGAACATCACATACCAATTACTTCCCAATACAAAACTTGCTGAATATCTGTTCCAGAAGATCCTCATCAATATTGCGTCCCGTTATGGCATCAAGCTCATTAACAGAAGCCTTGATCTCCTCTGAAATCATCACCAGCGGCGTCCCGGTCTCAAGAGCGCGCAACGCCCCCTCCAAAATTCGTAAAGCACGCGTCAACGCCTCCACATGTCGAATATTATTCAACAAAAGCTCTTCCCCCACCGATGTCTTACCCCCGAGCGCGAGAGTCACAATAGCCTCTTCAAGAGGACGAAGACCAAGCCCTTTCAAGGCTGATACCTTAACAACAACGTTCCCTGCAGTAACTTCACCCAATAGTCCCTCATCCAAACCAGAAGGAAGATCCGTTTTATTTAAAATAACAATGAGCGGTCTGTTCTTAGCATGTAATAACATCTCATAATCCACGGTCTCCAAAGGATGCGAACAATCAAAAACCAGCAAAACCACATCGGCTGAATCAATCGACAAATGACTGCGACGAACCGCCTCTTGTTCAATCTTGTCACGAGGATCGAGAATGCCAGCTGTATCAATAAGATTCACCGGAACGCCCAAAATATTGGCCCCTTCCTCAAGAACATCCCGCGTGGTCCCGGCCACATCGGTAACAATCGCCCGCGGAAACCGAAGCAGCGCATTTAAGATCGAGGATTTTCCAACATTAGGCTTGCCGCAAATAACTACCCGAAGCCCATCCTTGAGAATGCGCCCCACCCGGGTTGTTCCCAAAAGCGTACCGAGCTTCTCCACAATACTCACCAGAGACTCTTTCAAAGACGCAGTCTCACCGCTATCTGTATTATCGTCAGGAAAATTCAAAACCGCCTCTGCCTGAGTAAAAACCGTCATAATTCTTTCTCGCAACCCTTCAATAGCGAGATTGAGTTCCCCCTTCAATTGCCGTTCACTAGCCTGAAGGGAAACCTCGGTCTTGGCGTGAATGACGTCCAGCACGGCTTCAGCCTGTGTGAGATCAATGCGGCCGTTTAAAAAAGCCCGCTTCGTAAATTCTCCCGGATGCGCCAGACGCGCTCCCCGCTGAAGACAAAGCTCAAGAATAGCACGAACCGCCGTCTGCCCCCCATGACAACTGATCTCAACCACATCCTCACAGGTATAGCTCTTGGGCTTTCGCATAACGGTCACAAGCGCTTCATCCACCGCAGCACCGTTTGCGCGAACAATCTTCCCATAACGCGCGCTGAAAGGTTTCCATTCCGCAATAGGCACTCCCTTACTATTGAGAAAAATCTCCTGCAGGATCCTTAAACTTTCAGAACCACTGAGGCGCACCATCCCGATCCCGCCAGGCCCTGAAGCCGTTGAGACAGCAGCGATCGTGTCATTCTCTCCCTTATACTGATACATAGTCCCTCGCTTCCGCAGCCATAAAAACCGAACCGCATACCAGAATGATACCATCTTGACCCGTTCTGTAAAAGGCTTCCTGCATTGCTTTTTGAAACGGCTCAACCACCAAAGCACCAGGCAGAATACTCATACTATGAGGATCCATGGCCCGCGGATGTCCTGATTTTGTCAGAATAAGCGCTTGGGCAATAGGCGTGACCAGCTCAACCATCACGCCTGCCTTTTTATCAACACCCATCCCCATCACCACGACCGCCTTCTTTCCCGGATAGACCGATTGAAATGTCCTTACCATTGCCTCCATTGACTCGGGTGTATGCGCACAATCCACAATCACACGTGGCTCTCGGGAAATGATCTCAAATCGCGCTGGCCAGCAAGCCTGCACAATTCCCTGACGAACGGCCTCCTCTGTAATCAGAAACCCGAACACCTCCAAATCCTCGGCCATGGCAACAGCAGTCGCCGCATTCATAACCTGATGCTCCCCAACGAGAGACGTCTTTAAATCAGAATAAGCTCTTCGTCCATCAATATAAAAGACGCTTCCCCTCTCATCCTGATGAATCAAAACACAGCGTACGTCTTTCCCAACAATGCTCGGCATAATAAAAAATTCTTCACATCGTTCCCGCAAAATCTGCATAACGCTTTCCTCTTGCGGCGCCAGCACGACCTTCTGCGACGGAGCCTTTATAATCCCGCCTTTCTCCCGTGCTATCTTGACTAGCGTGTCCCCAAGAATCTGCGTATGCTCAAGGCCTATCGAGGTAATACCACAAACAAGCGTATCCACAGCATTTGTTGCATCCAGCCTCCCGCCGAGACCTGTTTCCAACACAACAATCTGAGCTTTCTTATGAGCAAAATGCGTCAACGCTATCGCGGTCCAAAATTCAAAAAAAGTAATTTCCACCCCCGCATCACGCAAGGCATCGATCCGCGCCTGATAAAACCGAACGCGATCAATCAAGTCCTCCTCAGAAATCATCCCCTCAAACGGCCCTGGGATTCCTCCAGGCTCAAGGACACGGATACGCTCGCAATGACTATAAAGATGCGGTGAGGTATAAAGCCCGACACGATACCCGGCGGACCTAAGGATCGACGCCAAAAAAGCACATGTCGACCCCTTGCCTTTAGAACCAGCCACATGAACAAATTTCAATTGATCTTCCGGATGGCCAACCGCCTCCAGAAGCCGGTGAACACGTGAAAGATCAAAATCCGACGGGCCGGCCTGCTCTAATCGGGATTCCCAGTTCAGGAAA
Source organism: Candidatus Omnitrophota bacterium (assembly GCA_015228785.1). GTDB lineage: Bacteria > Omnitrophota > Gorgyraeia > Zapsychrales > Fredricksoniimonadaceae > JAAYZZ01. The sequence goes on along the minus strand of JADGCU010000008.1, from coordinate 25,772 downwards.
GAGTTAAGATATGAATCTAAAGAAAAGGACATAAGGAAAGATCCGAAGGTCTAAGGAAACCAAAAAAACGAGAACGCTAAGAATCTAAGAAGCTTTTCAAGAATTTCATCGGCCGCCCGGCAGGTAGCTCCTTATAAGCCTTCGGCTTTTAAGAGCTTTTAATGCCTAAAGTGTCTCACCCCGGTTACGACCATGACAAGCCCACGCTTATCTGCTTCCTTGATAACATCCGGATCCGCAATAGATCCCCCGGTCTGAATGATGGCCTTTACGCCGGCCTTGGCTGCGATAGTGACCGTATCCGCCTTAGGGAGAAAGGCGTCGGACGCAAGACACGCGCCCTTAGAAAGCTTCCCAGCCCGACGAAGTGCCAAATCTGCGCTGTCCACACGCGAGGTCTGCCCCATACCAATCCCGATCGTCTTCTCACCCTTAGTCAGAACAATCGCGTTGGATTTCACAAACTTAACGACCTTCCAGCCAAAGAGCATTGATTCCATCTGATTCTTCGTTGGCTTCTTTTTGGAAACAACCTTAACTTCCACGGGATCAAGATCACGAGCATCAACATCCTGCAGGAGAAGCCCACCAGGGACTTTCTTAAAATCGTACCGGTCACGCAGGAAATCTTCGGGCACAAGCTCCATCAAACGAACGTTTTTCTTTTGCGTTAAGATATCAAAGGCCGACTTGTCAAAAGAAGGAGCGATCACACATTCCATAAAACCACTCTTGCTGATCGCCTCCGCAGTTTTCTGATCCACGGGACGATTAAGACCGATAATGCCGCCAAACGCAGAAAGCTTATCACAGGCCCAAGCATTCTTGTACGCCTTGGCCAGATCCGTATCTTGCGCGACACCACACGGATTATTATGTTTGATAATAACAGCCGCAGGATTCTTAAACGCATAAGCAATATCCACAGCAGCGAAAAGATCTAAGATATTATTAAAGGAGAGTTCCTTGCCATGAAGCTGACGAGCCTTGGCCATGCCGCGAAGAGCGTCAGATTCCCGATAAAAAGCACCGGCCTGATGCGGATTCTCGCCATAACGAAGATCCTGCACCTTGGTAAACCCAAGATATACCGTCTGTGGAAGTTTTTGAAATGCCTCCCCAACACGAAACCGCGCCTGGAGATACTCTGCGATCACCCGATCATAACGACTCGTCCGATCAAAAACCTCCATACCTAAGCTTACCAAGAGACGATCGGACAGAATTCCACTATTGGCATCAAGTTCATCAATCACCTCTTTATAACGATCGGGATTACAGATAACCGCAACATTCTTGTAATTCTTAGCTGCAGAGCGCAGCATCGACGGCCCCCCAATATCAATATTCTCGATCGCTTCCTCAAGAGATACATTCTTCTTCTGCGTTACCTTTTCAAATGGATAAAGATTAACGATAACCATATCGATCATCCCAATCCCATGCGCCTCAGCTGCCTTCATATGCTCGGGATTTTCTCGCAAAGCCAAAAGCCCGCCATGAATCTTGGGATGAAGTGTTTTCACCCGGCCATCCATCATCTCAGGAAAACCCGTATACTCAGACACCTCTTTAACAGCAAGGCCGGCATCACGGATCATCTTCGCCGTCCCACCCGTTGACAGGATCTCAACATTAAACCTGGCCAGACATTTAACAAAATCTAAAAGCCCGGTTTTGTCAGAGACAGAAATAAGCGCACGTTTAACTTTAATCATAGAAATCCTTACTGAAGCTTGTTGATAATTTCTTTAACAAATCTTGGCAGATCATCGGGCTTACGGGCTGTGATCAAATTCCCATCAACCACAGTCTCCTCATCCACATAACGCGCGCCGGCCGCCATGATATCATCCTTGATCGCAAAGAAACATGTAGCCCTCTTCCCGCGACAACAATCTGCTGATACCAGCATCCATCCGCCATGACAGATCGAAGCAATCACTTTGCCCGCCGCATTAAGATCTTTAACAAACTGAACAATCTTAGGATATCGTCGTAAGAAGTCAGGCGCCCAACCACCTGGGATGACGACAGCATCAAAATCTTTAGCACTGATCTGATCAATCGAACAATCGACCGAACATGGGTATCCTTCTTTGGAGAGAAAGACATTCTTTGTCCCGTTGCCGATAATCACTACATCAAACCCGGCCTCACGCAAGCGATACACCGGATACCAAACCTCAAGCACCTGATATGATTCATCAACGAGAATAGCGACTTTCTTAGACATGATGAGCCTCCAAGAGATGAAACAAGAACGCCGCCCCTTATGACAGGACGGCGTCAGGAGAAAACCAAGAGCAATCCTATCTTCCCAGACTAAGCTTACCCTTCTTACGCTTGCGCTCAGAAGGCTTTAAATAAAACCGACGCTCTTTGAGCTCAATAAGAAACCCTTCGCGCTGGCACAATTTCTTGAACGTACGCAAGGCCTTCTCAAAACTGTTTCTGTCCGTGACTCTGACTTCTACCATGATCTTTTCACCAACCTTTTTAAATTAATATTCTACTTATAAGCGGGTTAATTATATGCTTTTATCTAAGACTGTCAACCGTGAAGACGCCACCTTGATCCTATAGCTCACAGGGCGGCGACACCCTCTTCCCCAGTCCGTATACGATAAACATTCTCCAAAGGAAGAATGGCGATCCTGCCGTCCCCAGAGACCTGCCCCCTCACGGCATTGCGGATCATCTCAACAATAGCCTCCACCTGAGAAGCATCTGCATAAATATCGATCCTCACATTCTCCTGCAATCCATTACGATGATGTCCAAACCCACGCGCCTCTACGGCTGTCATGCCCCCTATTCCCGAAACCTCCAAAGCTTTGTAAAGCTCATCAAACTTGTCTTTCCTAACAGTTACTTCGATCTTGACCATAAAAGACCCCTCAACACTGTCGACCAAACCAACCCTTACCATTTCCGAAAACGCCAAGCTGAAAGAATAATGAGAATAGATAGGCCAGCCAGGGATACAACGATCCAAAAAGGCAACAAAGAATCCTGATGCGGCAAGGGGAGCGGCATATTCATCGAAAAAAGACTCACAATAAGAGTCGGAAGCATAATACACAGCGAAAGAATGGTCAGCATCTTGATCCGAATATTCAAATTATTGCTAATAATCGAAGCCCTCGCATCCATCAGGCTCGAAAGAACCTGCGAATAGGTATTCGCCTGTTCATAACACTGTGCATTCTCAATGATAACATCCTCCAGAAATTCCACGACCTCTTGGGGAAAACCGATCTTTACCGCATTTATTTTTAACTTCTCGATGACCTTTCCATTGGAACTAATCGCATTAAGATAATAAACCAGGCTTTTCTCAAGATTGAACATATTAATCAAATTCTTATTAGACATCGACTGATTGATCTCAAGCTCAAGTTCATCAGAAATACTATGAATAACAACCAGGTGTTCCTCAAAATGGCGGATACAATTGAAAACCATCTTAATAAACACGTCCTGCATCGAGCTCAACCGTGTGAATACACGGCCCTCAAACATAAATTCTTCCTGAGCAATAATCACCAGTTTATCAGCAAACATAAAAAGACCCACGGAATCAACCTTGAGCAGGAAATTATCTTTGGAAGAATATCTCCGGGGCCGCTTGAAGATAACGGCCATATGGTTGGCCTCAAACTCAAGACGTCCTAACTCGTTAGGGTCAAGCGCCGAATTAAACGTGTGCTCGTCGAGAAGAAGCGTGTTAACCAGATACGCCTTCTCTGTCTCATCCGGCGCTATATACATAAAAACAGAGGCATTATTAGGAGCTGTTTCAACAATCTTGCCATCTTGAAGCTGAAAATACTTAAGCATGTCCTTATCCTTCCAAAGGTAAACTTCCTTTATCAACGATGAGCGCCCACATCCATCTTCTGACAAATATCCCCAACAGGGCACTGAGAACACTTAGGAGAAATAGGCCGGCAGACATTCTGCCCCCAGACAACCAAAGAAGCGTTGTAATCCCCCCAGAAACGCTTAGGCAACTTCTCCCGCAAGGCCATCTCTGTCTCCTCTGGACTTCTTGTCACAATATATCCCAGCCGATTGGAAATGCGATGAACGTGTGTATCCACACACATGGCAGGCGTATGAAAGCCTTCCGTAAGAACAAGATTAGCCGTCTTTCGTCCAACTCCTTTAAGGGTCAGAAGATCATCCAGCGTGTCCGGAACCTGGCCATGAAACCGATCGAGAATATCCCGGGATATATCAATGATCCGAAAGGCCTTCGTTTTATAAAACCCGACAGGGTAAATTGCACGAGCAACCTTATCGACGGATAACTGTACCATACCTTCTGGCGTATCGGCAAGGTGAAATAATCTTTCAGACGCCGGAAGCGTCGTCGTATCCTTTGTTCGCAAGCTTAAAAGACAGGAGACAAGAACTAAATACGGCGACTTCCACCGCTTGCCGACTAAAGTAACAGAAGGGTCAGGCAAGCCACTCACCGCTTTCTTGATCCGAGAGATCACACGGGACATCTGACTATTTGTTAACATGGCCATCTGGAATACCAATATCCACAACCTTGATCCGGCCCGCATATTTCGGGCCATCGCCAATGTATAATCCCCGTTTAGGATGCGCCAAGGTCACCGTCAGATCCGCCTTCACGGCTATGCCCCAAACCTTCCCTGTCGTTGCATCCAGACCTGACGGAATATCAACAGATATCACTCGAGCTGTCGCAGCGTTGATCGCCGTAATGATGTCCCTGAAGTGCCCTGTAATCTCACGACACAGGCCAAGACCAAAAAGCGCATCAATGATCATCACATCCCGAGCAAGAAATGCCATGCCCTTGTGATCAGGACGCAGAATGGGAATTCGTAATTTATCAACCGCCAGATAATTTATAAGTGCTTCATCGCTAAACCGGGCCCTGTCTCCCGCAAGAAGAACAGCTACTTCCGCCCCTTTGTTAAATAAGTGCCGCGCCGCAACCAGACCATCTCCCCCATTATTACCACTACCGCAAACAATCGTAATTCTTCCTGACTTTCTTCTCAAAAGTCTTACCGCTTCATCCGCAACCAAACGACCCGCATTCTCCATTAAACAGATCGCCGGGATCCCGATCTCTTCAATGGTCCAGCAATCCAGCTTTTTCATTTGTAAAGCGGTAAAAGCGCTCTTCATAACCAACTTGTTCTATGTACGAAACGGAATGAGACTCGCCATCAAACGAATAGCGCTCGAGAGTTCTTCCATGCGGAAAGGCTTGCTCAAATAATGATCCGCCTCCAAATTAAAACCCTGATGAAAAGAATCCATCTCCTGCCTGCCGGACACAATAATCACCGGTCGCCACTTCTTATCAGGAGGCGATGTCCGTAGCTCCTTAAGAACAGCAAACCCATCCTTCTTAGGCATATTAATATCAAGGATCAGCATATCAGGATTCTCTGATAAAACCTTCTCCCAGGCCTCAACCCCATCAGAAGCAGTTACCACATCAAACCCCTCTGCCCGGACCATTTTGGCCAAAACCATCAGGATCTCCGGCTCATCATCAGCAACCAGAATTTTTAAAGTCTTTTCCGCCATAATATATCTACGCTTGATACCCCATATCAGCCAACATCGAGGGGTCATCACGCCAGTGTTTGCTGGTCTTCACATAAAGCTCTATAAATACTTTTGTCTCTAAAAGATTCTCCAGCTCTGCACGCGCCATGATCCCCACCTGCTTGATCATCTGTCCCTTGGCGCCGATCACAATTTCTTTCTGGGAATCACGCTCCACAAGAACTGTCGCGCGAATAAACGTGGTCTTTCCCTTGACAGGACGCATCTCATCAATCACAACCGCAATCGAATGAGGCAGCTCTTCGCGCGTGAGCAAAAAAAGCTTCTCACGGATCATGTCAGCAACGACCTGCCTCTTGGGAGTATCTGAAATCACATCCTGCTCATAGAAGAAAGGACCTACTGGCATAAAAGAAAAAACAAGATCGATCAGCTTATCGACCTGTGTTCCATCTCGGCCTGAAAGAGGAAGCAAAACAAAATTCTCCATCTCATCAACTTTCTTTTTCTTTACATCTTCCCAAAGTGAAATATATTGCGCCATATATTCCCCCTTGAGATCGATCTTGTTAAGACCGACAATAATCGGCACCTTAACATGCTTCAAGCGATCAACGACCTGAAACTCTTCCTCCCCAATAGGCCGCGACGTATCCGCCAGATGGATCACGCAATCAACCCCATCGGTCGCATCTAAACATGCCTGTGACATAAACCGATCCAGATGGTCACGCCCACGATGCCACCCTGGCGTATCAATGAACACGATCTGTCCTCGCTCATCCGTATAAATCCCCTTAACCATGGTCCGTGTCGTCTGCGGAATGGGAGAGACGATCGCAATTTTCTCCTCAACAATGTGATTCAATAGCGTCGATTTCCCAGAATTAGGCCGACCAATAATAGCCACAAAACCGCAACGCAATTCCTTCTCTTTTTCTTTCTTAGCTTTCACCACACGAGGGGACATCTTTATGCTGCTTTCTTTTTGCGGTATTTGAACATAACAAACCCGACCATCGAGAAAAGACTAACATTCACAAAACTAAAAACTTTAAGAACAATATCTTTCGTCACAAATGCCCAGGGTACCATAAGGAGCATGCAGATCCACACACCTAAAAACCAAGCGGGACTCAGGTCATCGGACGACTTTCTCTGAATGATCCTCACAATAAGCGGAATGTTCCACAAGGGCATGACAATGGAGGCGATTAAAGCAAGTGTCTCAAGGGCGCGCATATTAACTTATCAGACCTGCAAATTTCTGAAATTCCTTAAGCCGGACTTCGACTTCACGCATAGACAAAGGTGCCGTACGTCCCATGCCAAAGCCCTGCACATTAAAAGAAGCCAAGACCGTTCCATAAAGAACTGCCCGACGAAAACTCTTTTCATCCATCTTGCGAACCTTACTCAGATATCCAAACATGCCGCCGGCAAACGTGTCCCCTGCACCTGTGGGATCAACGACACGATCAACAGGATAAGCAGGAAACCCGAACTCAAACTTTGCCCCCAAAACATAAACGCCATGTTCACCCTTTTTGATCACTACAACTTTTGGCCCCATGGCCCTAATAGCCTGAGCCGCCTTCACAATATTTTGCTCTCCTGTAAGAAGCTTGGACTCCCCGTCATTCAAGACAAAAATATCCGCTCTCTTGATCAGGCGCCTTAAATCCTTCATCGCTGTATTGATCCAAAGATTCATAGTATCCAACCCGACGAGTTCAGGCGATTTGATAAGACTCAAAAGCCTTCCCTGCGCATCCGGCGCTAAATTAGCCAGAAACACGTGCGTCATTTTCTTTTGAGACTCTGTCAGCTCCGGAACATAATTAGCAAGAACCCCAAGTTTTGTGGCGTGGGTGATCGCGCTATTAAGGTCATCCTTCTTATATTCCCCCGTCCAGCGAAATGTCTGTCCCTCGGCGATCGTTAGAGAGGCCAAATTGGCTCCCTTACTCTTTAGAAAATTCAAATGAACCTTGGGAAAATCTTTCCCCACAACACCCACAAGATGGACATCATCAAAAAGACGCGCACTCATCGTAAAATGCGCCGCCGAACCGCCTAACATCGCCTTCTTAACGCCCGAAGGTGTCTTCACATCATCCAATGCGACTGTTCCTAAAACAAGCAATCCCATAATCAACTCCTTTAATACCGTGCTCCTAAAAGACAACGGTTATTTCTTCCGGAATAACACACCTTTCATCCATAATTGACGCAACCCATACCCGGTCCCGATCAAAAGTCCCCCGAGTAACAGCGAAGCCCACGCTGATCCGACCGTTGACCAAACATGCGAGAAAAACACCGTGTAAGAAAAAATGATCAGAAATGTCAAACCGTAATTAAAGTAAACTTTGTCATCCCGAAACGCCCCATACCCCAAGCTTCCCAAAGAAGCCCCGAGAAAAAGAATATTCGCAACCCATAATTCTACCGCCTGCGGACCGTGATATTTCTCAAAATTACTAAAGTTGATCCCCAAAATAGACATGACCCACAAAGCAAGATATACAAATAACAATCCTGTCCACTGATAGGTCCGACCAAAAACAAAAAGAAGCTCTTTCTCCTGGCCGCGCGCCTTCTCTTCATGCCACAATCCAATAAAAAGAAGCATGCCCCCTGTCAAAACTTGAACCATCGGTGATTGAACACTGAGCGAATACATACCTGTAAAATATCCTGTCATCATGCCAACAACCTGCGCTAAGGAACCGATCCAAAAAAGAAGGGCAATCTGATCATGAATCACATATGCCAAGATCAAGAAAAAGATCGTCTGTAAAATCAAAAACACAGGAAAAATAAACGCCTGGTCTACATGAGATCCGTAAGAATGTGCGGGGTAAAGCGTATAGTTCCACAATCCCCACCCTGCTACAGCCGCAATATAGCTAATCACAAGGGAGGTAGTTCCCAATCGCAGCTCAGGATAATGCCATGATCCCAACTGTAAAATCTCTACCTGCGAACGCTTTCTGAGACGAATCCCAAGCCAGAAGAAAAGTCCCGCAACTAAAAAACACCCGAACCCTGCCAAAACAGACCCAGGATGTTGCGGCGAAATAACACGTGCTGCTGAAAATAAGGCCTGCGAAAGAGGCTTCAAAACCGCAAGCACGACATCCAGAAGAAAACTCAAAATTTTAAAAGGAATCAACCGCAAGACCGCGATCAGGCCAAAGACAACCCAAAAAGCACCCATAATAAAAAGGATCTGAATAAAACGAAGGATCCTGCGCCGAGACTCCAAACGCACAGATTCTTTAATCTTATCGACCTGCTCAGAAGAAATGATCCCTTCTTTGGACCAACGGTCAATATGCTGAAATAATGCGCCAGCTCTCATAGACCCTCTCTCTTATTCCCCAATAATTTTAACGAGCACGCGCTTTCTACGACGCCCATCGAATTCACCGTAAAAGATCTGTTCCCACGGACCAAAATCTAATTTTCCCGCAGTGACAGCAACCGTAACCTCACGCCCCATGACCTGACGTTTGAGATGCGCGTCCCCATTGTCCTCACCACTGTCATTATGCCGGTACTGTTCCGTCGGTGCGTGTGGCGCAAGCCGCTCAAGCCACTTATCAAAGTCGCCAATCAGGCCCTGCTCATCATCATTGATAAAGACACTGGCCGTGATATGCATAGCATTGACCAGGCAAAGGCCTTCTTTAACTCCGCTTTTCTTAAGCGCATCCTCGATCCTCGAAGTGATATTCACATAATCCCTGCGATGAGGCGTTTCAAACCAAAGCTCCTCACGATAAGACTTCATGCTGTTTCCTCCTGGCAATCCCTCTGCCTGACACGCGCACGAAGTTCTCGAAGATAAACATGGAACCTATCACTATTTAACAAATTAATCAGATCAGGATCTTTGATAAGATACTCAAAATCCTCATACCCAAGCTCAATAGCACGCCTGATAGCTCCCTCAGCAGCATGACCATCTTCCATTAAAGAATAGCTGCAGGCCAGATTATAAAAAACAATTGCTTCCCCAGGACGTAGTCTCGCAAGCCTTTCATCAACCCTCAAGCCTTTCTCAAAAAGCCCTGCCTTGGTATAGAGATCCCCCAAACACATCAAAGCCTCAATAAAGTCCGGGCTTCTCTGAAGGACTTTCTCATAAAAAGAAATTTCAAACTGTGGGTCCGACTCTTGTCGTTTTGCCATAATCATTGACCGCTGACGGAAAGGATATTATTTTTTCTTATTCTTCAAATATCGCTTAATCCGTATCACCGCCTCACGAAGGTTCTCAAAACTCGACGCATAAGAAATACGAACAAAGCTTTCCCCATGAGCGCTAAAAGCCGTGCCCGGAACAAGCGCAACCTTTTCCTTTTCTAGAAGATCCTTCGCAAAATCCATGGACGACATCCCGGTCTTTTTGATCGACGGGAACGCATAAAACGCCCCTTGAGGCATATGACACGTAAGCCCCATCTCATTTAAAGCAGAAACAATAAAATTCCGACGGCGAAGATATTCCTTCTTCATTGCCTGAACATCCTGCGCACCATTTTTCAATGCCTCGATCGCCGCGATTTGACTCGTAATCGGCGCACACAGCATCGTATACTGATGGATCTTCGTCATCCCCGCTATCAATTTCTCCGGCCCCGCGGCCCACGCCAAACGAAACCCGGTCATCGCATAGGCCTTCGAAAAACCATTGAAATAAATCGTCCGCTCCTTCATATCAGGAAGCGTCACAAAAGGCGTATGATTAAAATCATAGGTCAATTCATCATAAACCTCATCGCTCAACACCAGAAGGTCCAGCTTTTTGATCACCTTCGCAAGCGCCAAGAGTTCTTTTTTGTTATATGAGGTCCCCGTTGGATTACACGGATAATTGATAATGATCGCACGCGTCCCCGGCACATAAGCCTTCAAGATCTTCTCAGGCGTCAATTTAAAGCCCTCTTTCACATCTGTCTCAATGTAAACCGGTGTTCCGCCAGCCAAAAGCGCCAAGGGCCCGTAAGAGACATAACACGGCCTCGGCACCATAAGTTTCTCGCCAGGATTAAGGATCGTCCGCACCGCAAGATCCAATCCTTCGCTCACCCCAACTGTGATCAACACTTCCTTGTCAAAATCATAGGTAATGCCAAACCGCCATTTCAAAAACCGCACGATTTCCTGACGTAGTTCCGCCATGCCCTTATTCGACGTATAGGACGTATAGCCCTGCTCGAGCGAATAGATCGCCTTCTCCCGAATATTCCAGGGTGTCACAAAATCCGGCTCTCCAACGCCGAGAGACACAACATCCTTCATGCCCAACACAAGATCAAAGAACGCCCTGATCCCGGAAGGAGGAAGCTCTTCAACAACTTTCGATATCTCCATAACCTTTCCTCTAAAAAAGTAACCCCGGATTCCGGATGAAAACCGCCCTTCATCCTTTAGACGCCGGGGCACCATAAATTACTTAATATGTTATATTTAACCTTTTGGGACGAGAAACAACCTTGAACATCTTTCCGTCTTCTTTATACTTCTTTAATAAAAAATGCGTCGTGGTCTGACGAACATTCTCCATGGGAGAAAGCTTAGACGAAACAAATTCAGCCACAGTCTGAATATTCTCTCCCTCAACGATCAACAGAAGATCATAGCTCCCGGAAACCAGATAACAGCTTTTAACCTCAGAAAAACTGTAAATACGTTCCGCCACATTATCAAATCCAACATCCTTCTGAGGAAGAATGCTCACCTCGATCAAGGCCCTCACAGGGGCTCGCCCCTCTTTGACCATCTCAGGATTCACAATAGCCTTATACTGAACGATCGTGCCATCTTCTTCATATTTCTTGATCGCCTTTTTAACATCAACCACCTTTTTACGTGTCATCTTTGCGATCTCGTCAGCAGATGTTCGCGCATCATTCATCAATATTTCTAAAATGTCATTCATGACAACTCCTTATATTCCGCTTTTGTTTCGATCCCTGTAATGCTCGAGATTATTGATCTTATATTCAAGCACAGCAATATTCTCCCGCAAATCTCCGATCTGCTCATCGAATCTTGTGTTTTCGTCATTGACGCCTTTTATATCTGCCTGCCAATCCCGTGAAGGCACTGCCACAGACACCTGGGCCACCTTAATTTCCGGAGCCTCTTTCGGCTTCTTCAAATTCTCTGCCTTCTTAGTAAGGGCCTCCTTACGCGCCACAAGTTCCTGATACCTTCTAAATGATAAAGAATTCATCAGTGCGGATCTCTCCTTGATCCGACGATTGAGATCCGTCTTTTCCTGCTGAAGGATCACCAGATCTGCCTTAAGCTCCCCCATCTCTCGGATAATCTTCGCATCCTCCTCCGTCGGAATAGGCGTCTTACTGCGAGCGTCGGCGATCTTTTCCTGAAAACCCTCCTCTTGTCTCTTCAAAGACTCCAGGCTTGCCTTAAGACGATTCAACTCCGTCGTGCCATCAAAAGGAACTTCCTCCTTAGGAGCTTTCTTATCAACAAAAATAGCGCGTTTATCCAGTTCCAATCCCTTGACTTTAAGCTGAAGAAGGGCTAGCCGGCTTTCAAGACTCTTACGCTTCACGTTCAGAACAGAAACCGCCTGCTTCTCCTGTGCGAGCACCTTTTGCGTAAGAAAAAGTTCGTGCTGAGCAGGTCCGGTATTCTTAACAGGCGCCAACAATTCCATCCGGATCGCAACCATCGAATCTTGTAGCGTTTTATCCTGCTCTTTCTTCTGGGCAATCTGATCTTGGAGACGAGCCGCTCCATCATTTAACGCAGTATATTCTTGGGCCAACTTTTGATTAGTCTCCAAAAGCTCAGCAACTGTCTTACGGATCCCTCCAAGCGAATCTTGCCATTGAAAAGCTGGCTGCTCTAGCGGTGCGACTTGTTTTGTTTCCACAAGCGAGCTAGCAACAAGCGCCTCTCGCTCCTGAGCAAAAAGAATACCTGCAAAACCAATAACACCAATAAATATGAAACTGATTCTTTTCATGTGCCCCTATTATAATCAGCGGCCTGCCGGATGGCAAGCGCACTTTCTCAATGATTCCTCTAAAAAAGAGAGGGCTGTGGCATATTCACAATCCGAAAGTTCGGCTTCTCAACTCCGAAATGCGTGATCATATCCTGAAGCTGATGAATATTATAATCACTCGCCATAGATAAAAGCCTTTTGAACACTTCTACCAGAATCTCAACATCTGCCATAGCCCGATGGGTCGTCTTCACCGTAACCCCCAAAGAATGAGCCAAAGACTCCATGCGATGACTCGCCAGATATGGCAAAAAACTCCTCGACATCTTCATCGTATCCAAAACAGGCGTCTCAACTCTAAGTTTGCGTCCTTTAAGCGCAAGTTCATATGCCAAAAATTTAATATCAAAGCTCGCATTGTGTGCCACAAGACAAGCCCCTGCCGCAAACTCCACCATCTTAGGCAAGACCTCTTCCGAAAACGGTGCGTCCTTCACCATTTCTTCTGATATATTGTGAATGCCCTGAGCCGCCATCGGCCGTCTGGGGTTCACCAAACTACTAAAACGATCCTGGATCTCGCCTCGACGCAACCGAACTGCGGCGATCTCGATGATCCTGTCCCCATCGATCGGCGAAAGACCGGTCGTCTCAACATCAAACAACACATACTCTACATCAAACGCTTTAAACATCTTGCCTTTCCATCACAGCATAGATCGGCTCGAGAAATACGGGCCGATAAGACATTTTCCCCTTGGATACATTCGGCATGCCAAAATCATCCATCGCATTCACAAACGCGAACCCCCTCAAAGCCTCATCCGCACAAAACTCCCGAAAAAGAAAAGCTGAAAGACCCGTCACATCAGGATCGGTCACCTCTAAAAGGTCACAAAAGATATTATCTGAAAGAGGATAGCCAAACGTATACCCGCTGATCCGGCCGTCCACCAACACAAGGCGACCCACAAGTCCCAAGGCATCAGCATTCTCCAAAAGAAGCCGATGAACCGAACGGTTCTCCTCCAACATGTAACGATACGTGTCATCTTCATGCTGACGCCTTCTTTTGTCAAGCCAGCGATCAAACAATTCACAACACCTCTCAATGTCTGATGATAAAAAAGGCCGATACTCCAAATGCGCCCGACTCATCAGCTGATTAATATCATGCCGTTTTGACTTATAGTCATCGCCTTTCAGCTCAGCAATATTCTTACGATAATACACATATTCATGCCCTTGAAGACGAAATTCATAACGAGCCGGATCAAAAAAATTCAAGTCATCCCTCGAGACATTCTCAATGCGTGACATGCTACCACCCTTGTTCTGCTCACGCATTCTGGCAAAACACGCGTCCACCGCAACCGCACTGATCTTCTCCCCCAAAGGCGGCCAATATAAAAAAGTGCCCACAGGCTGATCCGCAAAAACGCACAGATTTTTGTCAATCTCATCAAACCGGAACGTAAAAAATTCTTTCCAGGAAAAGAAATTTACAAATGATAATACAGACAACAATCGATTCCGACGGGACAACCAAACAGAAAGCTCCCTTTGACGCGATAGAAGATCTACTCCCAAGATATCAAAACATATTTCGATCTGATCTGAAGCAGAAGAATAATTCGGAAAAATATCAACGCTATCACGAAGAATTTTAAGGGCTACGGGCTGAGAAAAATATTCTCGAAGATAAAGAAGATACTCCTGCCCCTGCGCAGAATGAAATTTATCCTGAATAAACGGACAGGCCAAATGCGCATACACCCGAAGCCTCCCCTGTTCATATGAGATAACAAAAGGATAAAGACTGCACTCGAAAGGACGATTCTGATAAATGCGGCAAAGGTGATCCGAAATTCCTAAGCACGCGCAACGATGAGAAGCCCCAGCCGGCTCAGTCAGAAGATGCCTGCGATCAGAAGAAAGTTCCGCGCCAAATCCCAAGCGTATAATATCCTTAGCCTCTGCCGGAACGACATGCGGCCCCCAGATGCTGTCCGCATCATGGAAAACACAGCACCCACGACAGGAACGACAATAATCGGAAGGAACGAACTGTTTGAGGTCCTCGAACATGATCTGGTCTTATTTCACAATGCTGCCAAGCGCCACATCGCGCTCAGGGGAAAGAACAGCGGCCCCCAACTCATCAGAAGCCGCAAGAACCATGCCCTGCGACTCAACGCCCCGAATCACAGCAGGATCAAGGTTCGCCACGATCACAACCCGCCGGCCGATCAGTTTCTCTTTATCAGGATAGGACGAACGGATACCGGCAACAAGCTGTCGGTCAATGGACTGCCCCTCAGGCCCCACGCCAAGGGAGACCTTAAGAACATACAGCCGATCCGCGTTCGGATGATCAGTGACCTCTTTAATCTGGGCAACTTTGAATTCAAGCTTCTTAAAGTCTTCAATACTAGCCATCTGTAAACGCCTTTCATTTTAAAAACCGTTTCATATCAAAATACTCCGTTGCCGCAACATACTTCTTTTTCGCCCGGTTGATAAATATCAAAATGAGAACTCTTTTCATCATCTGCCCACACCAAGGAATAGCGCCAAAAGTCCCTGCCCAAATCCTGGAACAAATCATCTGCCAGCTTTTCATGAGCGGCCCTCCGTAAATCCTGTCATCAGATAATTAGCCGTCAGCGGCATACAATAACGGTCATCCATCCAGGAAGGATTCAAAATAACATCTTTTTGAAGACCTCCCTCCAGCCTTTGTAAGACAGCCGGCGCGAAAATCCTGAATCCATACGGGTAAACAAATTGCGTTCGACGAGACATGCCTTCATTCGAAAAATATCCATCCTCATCCATAAACGGTTGGATCTTGGCAATAAGCCGTTCAGCTGCGGCTTTAATATCCGCGCGAGAAGTCTTTTGATATAAACCTGCCAAGAAACTAAGCGTGATCGTATCATATCCCAGATCAAAACCACCGTACTCCAAAAACGAACCATCTTTGGTTTGCATTCTGAGAAGTTTTCCAATCTTGACATCTGCCGCAGCTTTCCATGTCTCCTCCCCGCTCACCAGCGAAAGGTTATAAAGCGCCAACGCTGCACAGGCCTCTTGGTTAGCAACATCAGAATTGTCGTTTCGGATCAAAAATGTCCCGCTCACACCAAAATCCTGACGCGGCTTTTCTCCCAACAAAACAAGCGCCTCGGTCACAGAATAAAGCGAAAAGGCAGTAGAACAAAAATGACGCTCGCTTGGATAGCTCTCATCCGTGCTTCCATCCGCATGCCGTGATTTCGCCCAAAAATTAATCGCAGCCATGGCCCAATCTTTTATCAAATCTTTTCTATAAAACCGATTGCTCTCCATCGGCAATAAATAGGCCAGCGCCAGCACAAGCGCTGCCTCTTGAAAACGCGCATTAGAAAAATCTATAGTTTTATAGTGCCAATATGCTCGATCAGCGCAGCCATATGTAGAGGACGCCGAATCCTGATCAATAAATCCGAGAATCCGCGGAACTTGCGATACCCCGCATTGAGCAAAAATCGTTCTCGACACCAAGAAACTCCTTATGACTTCTTATCCGAAACAAAATATCTGGCGCGGCCTTGCGCCACAATGAGGTCTGCCAATAGCCCTTGAAACCCAACGATGACTCCCGAAACGATCAAAATAATATCACTCAATTGTAACCGATGAACCACATAAAAAACATCATACAACGATTTAATAATGCCGCCGAAGATCAAAATAAGCGCCATGGGGAAGAAAATCCGTAATGGATTAAAATATGTAATCAATCGACAAATAGTAATCAAATATAAATAGGTATCTTTAATCGGATGAAATTTTGATTTCCCAATGCGGCGATGATAGACGGTTGGAATATATTTCACCGGATGCCCATTACACAAAAATGCCAAAGTCATGGAAGACACGCAAGAAAACCCATCCGGGACAGTCCACAGATATCGTAACATCACCTCCCGCTTAAAGGCTTTCAGCCCCGTATTAAGATCCGGAATGCGAATGCCCGCCAGAAAACTCGCCAGATTGCGAATAAACCATTTCGCGGAAGCGCGTAAAAACATCATCGTCCCCTGTTCACTTGTCCGCGCACCATTCACCTGGTCATATTCCGGAAAATGCTCCAAAAGCCTCGGGATGTCCGCAGCTGTATAGGTCCCATCCGCATCAAGCATCACGATAATATCCCCATATGCCGCAAGAATGCCTGTCCGGCGAGAAGCCCCTGCTCCCTGCCTCATCGCCCGCTTGATCACCCGACAGCCCAAACCCGAAGCCACCTCAGCACTGCGATCCGTGCTTTTATCATCGACAACCATGATTTCATAAGAATACTTCGTTTGATTCATGGCAAAACGGATGTCCTTAACCACAACAGGCAGCGCCTCCTCCTCGTTAAAACAAGGGAGCAAAATTGTCACATCCAAACGATTATCCGCCATAATTACTCCTCTTCTTCTTTCTCAACCTAAACCACTTAAATCTTCTAATCTAAGACAACATTCACTAAGAAGACTTTAATCTTTTATGTCTATCAACTTCTCTTGTCTACGCCTTATGTCTTAATAAATATGTACACGTAAGATTTAAATGGAAATTAGGAATACCCAAAGGGAAGAAAATTCTTTTTTCAATTTCAAAATGCCGCCGTACAGCTCTATCAATCTGCTGAATTGTCTGAAAATGATCGATGCGATTGGCGCGAATGTAATCTATATTCAAAAGATCGCCAAAATATCTGGCCGATGTCAACTCCCTCCCCTTCATCCATGCCCAACCTCCCTCTGCGGGAACGCTCGCGATAAAACGTCCCCCAGGTCTTAAGACACGAGAAATTTCCTCCAAAGCATGATCAAGATAGCATAAATGTTCCAACTGTGCATGAGACAAAACACACGCAAAAGTCTGATCTTTAAAAGGAAGACAGTACGCCGTGGCCTTCACAATACCAGCAAAAGTATCTTTTAAAGCAATACGTTTAAGCGACTCCTCATCAATATCCGTCATCACATAAGAATCGCGCCTAATATCCGAGTTCATGCTCCCAAAAATGCCGGTTCCACAGCCACTTTCCAAAACCAAGCCCTCTGGTTTTCCCAATAATGTCTTAATCGAACGGTATCCAGAGGCCTGGACCCAATTAATAATCGAGTTAGCATTCCGATAAAAGAACTCATCTTTCTTCCCCGAAAGATCATTATATTTCAAATAATGAGGATCATTGTAAACTTTAGGTAATGGAAATTTATTGACAGAAGGCATGCCATTACAAATCCCATCACAGAACGCAATCACATGCCCACATTTACCGCATTTTCCCAAAACGTCAATTCCGGCCTGACTACAATCAGGGCAAAGTAAAATATCTTGTAAAACCTTGTTCATATTATCTATTTCCCTTTAACCAAAACAATAAAGCAATGATAGCCATAATCTGCTTATCAATTAATAAAGTTGATTCATGCATATGCTTCAACAATGAGGTTATTCTACCATAATCAAAGACCCCCGTTGCCGACACAATTCTATCATTAAGAAATTGATCGCCAAGCCGTCGAAAAGAAGTTACATACCCCTTGTGCATTGGCAGATAAAAAGGTCGCTTCTTTCTGGATAAAAAAGGAAACCGAGACTGATATTGCGCTCGTACAATATTCTTATTCTCTGCCAATTTTCTAAACGCTGAAAAAGGAAGTCTAAATAAAAACTCGATTAAACGATAATCCGCATACGGACATCGCCCCTCCAGACCATGTGCCATAGTCAAACGATCAAGCTTCATCAACGTCTGTTCCGGAAACCAGGTTTTCATATCCCAATGAAGCGCTTTATCCCATATCGTCATGTCCCGCCGGAAGAAATGCGCGCGCATTTTCTGGTCAAACTCATCGGGCTCTCCCTGAAGCCTTGCCTTCCATAGAGAAGAGTACAATTGCCCACGCTCATCCTCTCTGAAAAGCGACGCAAAGGCCTGATAAGCACCATACGCATCCGGACAAACACTCAAAAGCTGACTCAACCGCGCACGCCCGGCCTGCCCCATAGACGAAGGATAATAGAAAGCCTTATCAAGAATGGAAATCGGAATAAACCTAGAAAAGTTCCCTAATATTTTATAACAAGCCGCAGGCATCCTCTCGGACATCCGAGAAAAGAAATTATGATGGATATACCCGCCTAAAAGCTCATCCCCACCATCTCCCGTCAAGACCACTTTCACGCTCTTTCGCGCTTCTCGCGCCAGAACGTACGTCGGCAAAATGATCGGATCCCCATACGGCTCATCCATAGAACTCAAGGCATCCGGAAATAAATCAAAATCTTTATCCTGAAGAAAAAATCCTGTATGTTGTCCTCCCAGATCCTGGGCCACTTTTCGAGCCGCTTCCACCTCATCACCTTCAACATTAAACCCGAGTGTAAACGCCCTGGGGGGCGTGACCTTAGTCATTTCACAGGCGATAGAAACACTATCGATACCCGAGCTTAAAAAAATCCCAACCGGAACATCCGCCACCATCCTGGAACGCACGGCAGAAGAAAAAAGATCATGAAACTCTTCCCTGTACCTGAGCAGATCAGCCTCGGATGCCCCCCTCCCTTCATCACGAGACTGCGGCAACTCCCACCACGGCTGAAGACGCTCAATAGAGCCAACACCATCCACCAGCATCCAGTGCCCAGCGCTCAATTTCTTTATTTCTTTGTAAAACGTACGCTCACTAGGAACATAACGATACGTTAAATATTGATCCATCGCCCGAGCGTCTAATGCTCCCTTAAAAAAAGGCAACGTCCATAACGCCTTAGCTTCTGACGCAAAATAAAACCGCCCCCCGTCAGACATGTAATAAAGTGGTTTCTTGCCTAGCCGATCACGGACTAGCCAGAGCTTTCGTATTGCCTGATCCCACAACGCAAAAGCAAACATGCCATTAAAATGCCTCAAGCAATCTCTGCCCCACTCCCTGTAACCCAAAAGGATAACTTCTGTATCCGACTGCGTTGTAAAAACATGTCCCTTTTTGATCAGTTCCTCACGGACCTCTTTATAGTTATAAATCTCCCCATTAAAGACAATAGCCAGTGACCCATCAGGGGAGAGCATCGGCTGATGCCCGCCGGAAAGATCAATAATACTCAGCCGCCGATGCCCAAGGGCAACAATCCCATTTGTAAAGAATCCCTCATCGTCTGGTCCGCGATGCTGGAGACGCTTGACCATATGAACAAGGGTTGCCTGTGGATCTATAATATCGACCCCGCCACAAATACCGCACATACTAGTCGTCTCCCCGAACAACAAAACCAAACACCTGCGTACCCGCAAAAAAAAGGCGCTTCAACTGACTCCAACTACGAATGCTCAAAACTTTCTGCCAAACATAGGACGGACGCATATAAAAACGCCGATACCCTTCACGAACATATCCTTCTAGCTTTTTCTGCGGAAGACGACTAAACAACTTGGAAAACGACGCATCTGTATGAATCGAATGGGCATTGATCTGTGTACCATCCGCCAGACTGGGATCGTCAGTCAAAACCTGACGATAAATCTCTGTCCCTGGATACGGCGACATAATGCCATAGGTAATTGTTGACGGGCGGATCTTACGAATAAATGCGAATGTTGTCTTAACCGTCTCTTCACTTTCCCCAGGCATACCCAGCATCATATGCGCATGCGTCTCCAGCTTCAAATCATGGGCCCAACCGAACGTGTCTGCAATCTGGGACACCTTGACATCCTTTCTGACGCTATCGAGAATCTCCTGAACGCCTGACTCAACACCCACCCGGATCATGCGGCAGCCTGCTGCTTTCATGGCCTTTAGCATCTCAAAACTCGCAGTCGATGCCTTTACGCTGCAAATCCAAGACATTTTGATTTTGGCCTTCAAAATAAGATCACAAATCTCCATGACACGTTTTTTATCCACCGTAAAAAGCTCATCACGATAGAAAACTTCCTCAAAACCAAGGCCTTTCAGATACAACAACTCCTCAACAACATTTCCCGGGGATCTCGCGCGATATCTAGGGCCATAATAAGAAGGCGATGTACAAAAAGTGCACCGGCTCGGGCATCCGCGACTTGACAACGCGGTCGTCCAGGTATCATGGCGCACAATAGGATTATAATACTGCAAATCTTTCGGCAAGAAAGACCGGTCAGGAAAAGGCAACTCGTCAAGATTATCAATATACGGATAATCAGGATTAACGACCGGTATATTCCCTTCCCTATAACCGATCCCATTCACTTTCTTCCAGGCATCTCCTCCCACCGCAAGCGCGTTAACCACATCGCGAATACTGTATTCGACTTCCTTGCGAACGATGATATCGACCGCCTTCTTGGAAAGCGCCTGTTCAGGAAGATATGTCACGTGAGCACCAAAAACAATCGTCACCAAGTGAGGATTCTTGCTCTTGAGCCGTTCCAGTATCTCAGTGTCCTCCGCATAGCTCATGGTGGCCGAGATCAAGAAAAGAACATCATAAGAACCGATCCTGTCTTCAAGTTCCAATAATGTCATGCCCATACCCTGGGCATCAAGCACATCCACATCATGACCCGATTGTTTTAAGACCGTCGCCACATACATAAGCGGTAACGGCGGAAATTGAACACCCGCGATACGCCTCCCCTTACACCAACAACCCCACAAAAGGTCGCGAGCCACATTCTTGCTGAACCGACTGGGAGGATTTAACCCTAAGATCTTCATTTAACAGCTTTCACCAAAATCATTAAACCAAAGGTCGAAGATGCCCAGCGTCGTATAAAAAGCGGAAGCCTTAACCGGGCCGCTCGCATCGGTACATAGTACACAACATACTGAAGCCGGGAAAACTTTCCAAACATCCGCTTCAATTCCTCCCGCGTATACGCTTTCCCAATCGGATTATCTCGGCCATCATACATGCGGACAAATTCCTCAAGACTTGAAACTTTACACATTTCCTCTCGCCCGCGCCCTTTGAGCGAAATTCTAAAAATCCTCATCAGAAACAAGACTGCCCTGAACAAAATGCCGGAACGCAAAAGAAAATTCTTATAATATACAGAAACATGAGCCATTCCCCCAGGCTTCAAAACTCTATGGATCTCCTGAACACACCGAGCTGTGTCCGGAGTGTGATGAATAACGCCTTCACTTAATACATAATCAAATGTTTCATCAGGAAATGATAAACCTTCAGCATTTCCTACCGCTAATTTACCCTGTAAACCAAAAATCTCCTGAGAACGACAAGCCAGCTCTATGGATTTTGGAGAAATATCAATCCCGCTATACTGCTTGGCCCTGGCAGAAAGAGTTCTCTGCCAAAAACCAGGCCCGCAACCAATATCGAGCATACGCATATTCTGAATGCCTGGGACAATCCAATCAGAAAGATTCTCACAAAAAACATCTTTCATGCGGATATCATCAAGTTTCTCAAACCACGCACGAGACCCAACGGGTTCCTCAATCTCCCCAACAAAAAGAGGATTTTCATTCCAGAATGTTCTTACATCTTCTATCGTCTTATCCATAGGTCTATACCTTACCGCCTTTCCCCCACCTAGAAGTATCAAAATAAATCATACACATGTGTTCTATTTATACCCCATTAAAAGCATGCCCGCAGCTTTCGTAATCTTAGAAATGTCTTCCATACTGTTAATAGTCCGAAGATGCCGCCATGCCATAGAAAAATCAAAATAAAGCGACTGAAAACCTTCTTTTTGTTTCTTTTTAAGAAGCGCTTCCGTCAAACCAAACGGCACAAACGATGGTTCTTCTGTCGATAAAGCAAACCGGGAAGAATCTTGTGATACCGTCCCGTAAGTGCTGGCCATATCATAAGCAGGCGTTCCAGGAAAAGGCGTAAAAAGAGTAAAAGAAGGATAATATGAACGCAGGCTTTTAGCAAAACGAATCGTTTGGTCAATGCTCTTAAGCGTATCCCCCGGATTCCCAATAATGAATGAGGGCTTCGTTAAAAGTCCTAATTTATGAGCCCATCCGTGAACCTGAACAACCTGTTCCAAGGTAATGCCTTTTCTTAACAAATTCAAAATTTCCTGGCTGCCGCTTTCAACGCCAGGCATAATCAACCAACATCCACTTGCCTTCATTTCCTTCAGAATGTCATAATCAACCATATTGACACGCACATTGCAAGACCACGTGAGTCCAAGGTTTTTCTTTCTCATAAGACGACAAATCTCATAAATCCTTTGTTTATTTACAACGAAAGTATCATCATTAATAAGGACTTCCTTAATTCCAAAGCGTTCCTTTAGCAAGATCATTTCATCAATAACATATTCAGGGCTATGATAACGCACGGTCTTGCCAAAAGGCGTATCACAGAAGATACATTGAGCAGGACATCCCCGCGATGTCATCATTTGCGTCACCGGAGTACGCTTATAATACAACGCAGATGGCCGGTAATTCTTGAGCGGAGGCAAAAGCTCGCGTACAGGAAAAGGAAACTGATCCAGATCCTTTTCCATCGCACGAGGCTTCGTCGAAACGACCTCGCCCTGGTCTTTATATAACAACCCATTGACTGTCCCCAAAGGCTCCTTATCTCGTAAGGCACGGGCAAGCTCCAAAATCGTCCATTCTCCTTCCCCGATAACTCCCACATCAAAAGAACTTTGAATAAAAAAGGCCCGAGTACATTCTGAAATATGCGGCCCCCCCGCAATCAAAGTGATATTAGGAAAGCTCTTCTTGATCTTCTGGGCCAAAATATTAGCCCTTATCGATGAAAGCGTGGACACTGTAATACCAACGACATCCGGAGAATATGCCTGAATTTCTTTCAGTACATCCTCCATAGTCAAATGAAGTAAAATAGTATCAACAATTTTGACGTCAAACTGATGTCTTTTAAGAATTGCGGCAAGATAACAAAGCCCCAAAAAAGGCATGGTCGAACCAACGCGAGAAAACTTGCCATATGTTTCTTCAGTATAAAACGGAGGGTTTAAAAAAAGAATTTTATACATATAAACTCACTGTCAGCGCGACATATAAATTCTTGAAACACTCTTGAAAAGAATGAACACGTTTTGTTAAATTTTACAAGGAAGCATGAAACAAGCAAGGTAAAGATTAGCAATACTACCCTTGAGTACTAATACTCCGCCCCTTTAACTTTATAATAATATTTAATCAAGACACCCTGTTTATGCGTTAGACTAATTATTATTATGATAAAGAAATACTTTACACCACAGAATCTTTTCCTGCTTTTAACTCTCATAGCCGGCACATTGATCCTTATCCCTTTTATATCTTTTCAGAATATGCTATCACAAGGAGATCATGGTAGAGATCTCTACGCAGCTGAACGCATCCTCCGCGGAGACGCTCCTTACAAAGATTACTGGTGGTGTTACGGACCACTTATGCCGTATTACTACGCCCTCTTCATGAAATTCCTTGGGGTCAATATCCAGAGCGTTTTAATTGGAAAAACCCTCCTCTCTTTAGTATCAGGGATCTTTATTTTCCTCACCCTACGCATACTCTGGGGCTCCCTGGCAGGATTTTCTGGTGCTCTCTGGTTTTTTTTATTCCAGCGCGACTTTTTCTATACCTATAATCACGCAGGCGGAATTTTCATAATCACCGCCATTCTCACCTGCATCGCACAATATCTGGTCACACAAAAAAACCGATGGATTTGGCTCAGCCTGTTCGGGATCTTTATCCTGTCTTTCGTCAAACTTAATTTTGGTGCGGTCACCTTGGTTATCTTGGTTTTAACAACGCTGCTGACAGATCGAGCTTACGGCATACAATTCAACACACGCAAAGCACTCTTCTACAGCTTTATTGTGCTCGCGTTGCCCCTTATCATTTTCTTCTTTTACTGGCCCCTCATCCATAACTTGACCTCTTATGAACTCTCGCAATGCTTCCCCTACTCCAAAGAATATTGGCAATACCAAATAACCCCCTGGCAATCCTTAGAAAATTTGCTTCGAAGCATCATCACCAATCTTCAAACAAATCCTATAGACCTCTGCTTCGGTGGTATTGTTTTATTCTCAGGAACTCAACTCCTTCGCCATATCCTTCTAAAAGAATTCAACAAAGAAAAAACCCGATTAATCTTCCTAACGCTAAGCATCTTTTCTGTTTATTACCTTCTTACACTTCATGAATACATCGCAAGCGGCACTTTTTACCAAACTTTCTGGGCACAGCCTGTCACCATTCTTCTCATGTTTTCCATAATAGCCGCTTCTTTAGAACGCGCATCCCAACACAGGGCCATGATCTTTTGGGGTTGTATCCTTGTAATGTGCATAATCGGATATCAAAACCAGATCAAAATGATCTCAATGTTTTATAAACAAAAACAATGTCTCGATATCCCCAGAGGAAATATCTTCATAAGAAATTCCCCTGCGTGGATAGCTACCGTCAAAAATACCGTATCTTTTATTCAAAAAGAAATCGACCCTAAAGAATCGTTTCTTGCCCTACCCTATGAACCCCTGTATTATTTCCTGACCCAACATAAAAGTCCTGCTTGGCTTCTTTTATTTGTTCAAGCCTCCCATCCAACGCGTGAGCAAGAAGAAAGAGTCCTCCATGATCTGGAAAGAAATCATGTCAATTGGGTTATTCTCTCTAGCCGACTCTCATCTCGTGAAGCGGGAATGGGCACGCTGGGCAAAGATTACTGTCCTCTGATCGCAGATTACATAAGCAGAAACTTCACTCCCGTAGCCCAGTTCGGAGACTGGACAAATCCCCCAGGCTGGGCATGGAATCACGGAACCGTGATCTTAAAAAGAAAAGCCTCACTCCCCATCTCACAATAAAGACATCCGTCTTAATCTAGGTAATTTTATAAAACAATCTTCAACATGAAACTCTATGGACTAGCGGCCTAATCGGCCAGAAGGCCCCGATAGATATCCCCCAATGCCTTCCCCAAAAGCAAAAGACCTGCTCCCATTCGGGAAGCAGGTCTTTTGTTTGTTTTTAATGGCGGGGTCGACGGGACTTGAACCCGCGATCTCCAGCGTGACAAGCTGATATGTTAACCAACTACACCACGACCCCAAAAGTCTTTTGAAGCGTTGATAGTCTAATAGGAGTTATTTTCTTTGTCAAACAAAAATCTGGCGGCGCCTAAAAATGACAGGGCATTTTCAGGCATAACAACCATTTCT
>JADGCU010000049.1:5440-11949 GCA_015228785.1 Candidatus Omnitrophota bacterium | reverse complement strand
GTCAAAAGAAGGGGAGCCCGGAAAAGACAAATCCAGAGGCGGTGGCAGAACTCTCCGGAGTGCCTGTCTTGGGGTGTGTGCCGCATCTTAAGAAATTTGACGCCAGGTCTGTGGTCAAGGCGTGTTTGGGGAAGGTCAGGATCTCTTCGCTTCTTCTTGATCAGAAGAAGGCCTCGCCCTGGGAGGCATGGGACAAGAAATATGTTTGGCATCCTTTTACCCAGATGAAAGATTGGGTCGATGAGGAGCCCCTGGTCATTGATCGAGGGCAAGGCTCTTATCTGATTGATAGTAAAGGGCGTCGATATCTTGATGGCGTGTCGAGTTTGTGGGTTACGGTGCACGGGCATCGCAAGAAGGAGTTGGATGTCGCTCTGAAGGCCCAGATAGATAAGATCGCCCATTCAACTATGTTGGGCCTGTCGAATGTGCCGTCGATTGAACTTGCGAAGAAACTTGTTGAGATCGCGCCCAAAGGCCTGGAGAAGGTTTTTTATTCGGATAATGGATCAACGTCTGTTGAGATCGCCATCAAGATGGCGTATCAGTATTGGCAGAATGTTGGCAGAAAAAAGAAGATCGGGATCGCGCATCTGTCGAACTCTTATCACGGCGATACCCTGGGGAGCGTGAGTGTCGGGGGGATTGATCTGTTTCACAGGGTTTACCGGGATCTTATTTTTAAGACGATCTGCGTTAATATGCCAGACGGATATCGCGATACGAATTTCTTGGGCGCGTTGGATCGTTTCGAGAGAATGATCATACGTGACCACGCGAAGATCGCGGCTTTGATCGTTGAGCCTTTGGTCCAAGGTGCGGTGGGTATGATCATGTGGCCTCAGGGGATCCTCAAACGTTTTGAGACGATTTGCCGCAAACATGATGTTTTTTTGATCGTTGATGAGGTGGCCACTGGTTTTGGTCGGACAGGAAAGATGTTTGCATGTGAACATGAGAAGGTGAGGCCGGATTTTATGTGCGTTGCCAAAGGCATCACCGGCGGCTATCTGCCTCTGGCCGCAACGCTCACGACGCGCCGTGTTTTTGATGGGTTTGTTTTTCCTTATAAGGACATGAAGACATTTTTTCATGGACACACGTATACAGGTAATCCTTTGGCGTGTGCCGTGGCGCTTGAAAATATCGAGATCTTTAAGAAGGAGCGCACTATTGATCGCCTTCAGCCAAAGATTAAATTTCTTACTGGGGAGCTTAAGCGGTTGAGAGATCTTTCTTGTGTGGGAGATATTCGTCAGTGTGGATTTATGATCGGGATCGAGTTGGTGAAGGATCGCAAGGCCAAAGAGCCGTTCGCCTGGCAGGAGCGCGTAGGTGTTCGAGTCTGTGCCCGGGCAAGGGAATATGGTGTGATCCTGCGTCCTTTGGGTAATGTGATCGTCCTCATGCCACCCTTGAGTATCTCATGTAAAGAGCTGAAGCAGTTGGTGCGTTCGACGGAGTGTGCGATTAAAGATATTGTAGGTTTGTTATATGCTTAAATCTTCTTCTAAAGTTTTTGTTGCGATGTCCGGCGGGGTGGATTCCTCGGTCACGGCCGCACTTCTTCTGGAACAGGGCTATGATGTCGAGGGTATTACCATGTGCTTTGAGCTTCCTCCGATTCCTGCGACGGACCGGCCGCGTTGCTGCGGGTTGGAGTCTATTGAGGACGCGAGAGCGGTTTGTAAAACACTGGGTATCCAGCATCATGTGCTTAATTATGGGGATGCCCTGGAAGATCTTGTGATCAAGAATTTTGTGAGCGAGTACACAAAGGGCCGCACGCCCAATCCCTGTGTCCGGTGTAACACGCATCTTAAGTTTGACCGGCTTTTTCATGACGCCCAGGCGCTTGGTGCCACGCATCTGGCGACAGGTCATTACGCACGTATCGAAGAAACACAGGAAGGGTGGCGTCTTAAAAAAGGAGCAGATCCGCGAAAGGATCAGTCTTATTTTCTTTATGGTATCCCTAAGAATTTGTTGCCGTTCGTTCTTTTTCCGCTGGGTGGATTTGTGAAAGATGAAGTCCGGGATATGGCGCGGCGCAAGAATTTGACAGTTGCGGAGAAAAGGGAGAGTCAGGACATTTGTTTTGTTCCAGACGGGAAATACCAGGAGTCGCTGATTGCCTGGGGAGCGCCTCAAGGCGTTTCAGGGGTGTTTAGGGATCATACGGACAAGATTGTCGGTACGCATCAGGGGATCGGTCGCTATACGATTGGCCAGAGGGAGGGGCTGGGGATCGCTTTGGGGTATCCTGCGTATGTTTATCGGATAGATCCATTGTCTCACACAGTGTTTTTGGGGCCTAAAGAGAGACTGTTATCCGCTGGTCTTGAGGCCAGTGGCCTTAACCTGGTGGGCATGAATTTTTCTAAAGAAACCATCGAAGCCGGAATAAAGATAAGGTATAATCATCACGATATTCAGGGGAGCGTGGATATTCTGGATTCCGGGCGTATTCGCGTACGATTTAAAGAACCGCAGCCTGCGGTTACGCCTGGTCAGTCTGTTGTTTTTTATGACGGGGATGTTCTTTTAGGTGGCGCGATCATTGAGGGCGCTATTGTTGGTCTGGAAACTTGGGGAGGATGATATGAAGAAGTTTTTTCTTATTTTGGCAATTTGTTTCATGGTCACAGGGATGGCTGAAGCCGCGGGCAGGGCGCCTGTGACGGACGGGCCATATCGTACGTACTATCCTTCTGGGGCGCTTCAGAAGGAAGAGAATTATAAGAACAGGGAGCTTTCTGGTCGGTCATCGGAATATTATGAAAATGGAAAGCTTAAGTTAGCCGTTACGTATCTTGCTGCGCAGCGCGAGGGGCGGGGGGAGACATATTATGAAACAGGGGTCTTGAAAAGTGAGGGCACATATAAGAAGGGCGCGCTTGAGGGGGATTACCGTGAGTATGATAAAGATGGGAATCTCAGCGCGGATAGAAATTACAAAGGTGGCGTTTTGCAAGGCATTTCCAAAACCTATTATCCTTCGGGTGCTGTTTCCAAGCAGGTCTATTACAAGAAGGCTGTTCTTGATGGAACAGCGATTGAGTTTGAGGAGGATGGTCGTCCTAAGGTTGAAGAATCTTACAAGGATGGCGTTTTGATTGAGCGGCGCGAAATTGCGAGTGTTGAAAGTTTTGCGACTAAACAGGAAGCAGTTATTCCTGTTGTTTTGCCGGAGATTAAAAAAGTTGTTAAGGAGCCTGTAAAGACAGAAGTTAAGGCAGAAGCAGCGCCAGAGGTGAAGGCAGAAGATAAGAAATAAGAGTATTGCTCAGAATCAAAGGTGAAAGGCAGAAGGGATCGGCCCTTTTTCTTTTCACCTTTCACTTTTTACTTTCTTAATTAAGGAGTCATATGGGAATTTTATTGAATACAGAATATCTCAAGGGTCATGTCAGTCATGATGAGATCAAGGACTTGGCGCCGCGGGTGTTGCGTGCGCATAAGGATCTTCATGAGAAGACGGGTGCTGGCAATGATTTTCTGGGATGGGTTGATCTTCCTTCGCGTACGCCAGATGCGCTCTTACGGGATCTTGCTGATTTGGCCAAAGAGGTTCAGGGGCATTCGGAGGCCATCATTTCGATCGGGATTGGCGGGTCATATCTGGGGATCCGCTCGACGGTGGATTTTCTGGGTGGGGAACCCAGACTTCCCATTTATTACGCGGGGCATAATATGTCGACCGCGGATATGGTTAAAGTTTTAAAGATTATTGAAAAGAAGAATGTGACGGTTGTTGTTATTTCCAAGTCTGGAACGACAACCGAGCCCGCTGTTGCCTTTCGCTTGGTCGATGAGGCCATGCGTCGTAAGCATAAGGGTGAGGATCTTAAAAAGCGTATTGTCTGCGTGACGGATGGTAAAAAAGGCGCTCTTCGGCAGATCGCGGACAAAGAAGGTTTTCGCTCGTATGTTATCCCCGACGATGTGGGGGGGCGTTTCTCAGTGTTGACGCCTGTTGGTCTTGTGCCGCTCGCGCTTTCGGGCGTGGATGTCCGCGCTTTTGTGGAGGGATTTCGCGCGGGTGAAAAGGAGTATGGAGTTGCGGATCTTGATAAGAATATTTGCTATCGCTACGTCGCGATTCGTAATATCCTGAATAAAAAGGGAAAAGATATTGAGATGATGGCTTCTTTTTATCCCAATGTCCAGTATGTGACCGAGTGGTGGAAGCAGCTTTATGGCGAGAGTGAGGGCAAGGGCGGCAAGGGGATTTTCCCGGCATCGACTATCCTTTCGACTGATCTTCATTCCATGGGGCAGATGATGCAAGACGGGAAACGCAATATCTTTGAGACGTTCGTCATGATCGAGAATGTGGCGGATAAGGTTCTTATCCCGTTGGATCCGCAGGATACGGATAAGTTCAATTGTGTGGCGGGTAAGGATTTGGACTGGGTGAATAAGCAGGCGTATAAGGCGACGGCGGATGCGCATTTTGAGGGAGGCGTGCCGAATATGACGATCACGCTTGATAAGGCGGATGCTTTTCATATTGGTCAGCTTTATTACTTCTTTGAGAAGGGTGTTGGCATTTCCGGATATCTCTTGGGCGTCAATCCTTTTGACCAGCCAGGGGTGGAGGCTTACAAGAAGAAAATGTTCGTTCTTTTGGGTAAGAAATAAATTAAGGCGTTCTTCATCTTATAAAAAGCCCGCGAGGATTTGGTCGCGGGCTTCTTTATTTACCGCGGGAAAACTATGGCCATAAGGTTATAGCTATAGATGAAGCGGTTTTGAGCTTTGCTGAGCGAAGACTGGCGAAGCTTGGATTAAGAGAATGTTACGTCCGGTAGGCTATAGGTATTTACTTTTCGTTCGTTTGTGAGCCCACTGTTGTATATAAAATCGAAACTGTTTTGTCTATATTACTCCGCACAAAGATTGTTAACGCAACGAGTGCTTTGGCAGTCTGCTCCCGACCAGCATCCGTCGTTGGTGTTTCCATTTGAACAAAGATTTGTCAAGTTATTACAATAATTTGATCTGCACTCAGAGGGGTTCATACAGTTTTTAATGCCTACTTCGTCTATGCATAGATTTCCTGAGCAAACTCCAGATTTGCAATCTTCCGGAGAGTTGCACTCATCTCCATCGTTTCCTTCCGAACAAATATCTCTATTCGTGTTGCAATAATGAGATTTGCATTCAGCGCCAGAGATACAAAGATCTTTACCGCTTTCGCCATTTGAACATTCATTATTAATGACGTTACAATAAGTGCTTTTACATTGTGCGCCAGAGATGCATGGCGAAAGGATTGAGCCATCGCTGCAACCATTTTGAGAGCAATATCCATCTTGACAATCATCGTTCGATGAACAAGGGTCTACGCTGGTCTGCCCACCGCATAACATATTAGAGCCGCAGAATTTCTGACAATCGTCATTAGAATTACAAGGGGATGAGTTTGCACCTGTCCCGCATCGGGAATTATTGCAATACTGGCTATCGCAATCCGATCCGGAACTACAACGCTGTCCCAGGGCACCAGGCGTACAATTTCCACTGTTACATGTTTGTCCTTCGTAGCAGGAGATCTCGCATGCGCCACAGTTGGATACATCAGAGGTGGTATTCACGCAGTTTTCGGAACATTTTGTTTGGCCCGCGTCACAGCCATTGTCATCTCCGGTTTTTCCTACAAGTTCCCCATTAGATAGCACAATGGCATCCCCGGGTAATGTCACGCTACCGTTAGAGGCAACAATCCCCGGCAAGCCCGTCCTGCCTAGACCCAGGGAATAGACCGCGTAATATTGTCCATCATCAGAAGCTGTATACTGATATTCGCTGGTAGGTGTTGCGCCAAAAGGATCATAGAAGACATGATCTACAATTTGGGGGACAGCCGACGTAAGAACATCTGCTGTGATCGCAGGTGAAGAGGATGGAAAGGCGCGATGATTGATATAATATGATTGTAAGGCTGCTTTGATGGTGTCGAGCTCTTCCTTGGCTTTGATGATATTTGCCTCATCTCGCATGCCGTTAATACGGGGAATCGCAATAACGATTAAGATTCCGACTACAGTTATGACAGCCATGATTTCAAGTAAGGTAAGGCCTTTTGTTCTTACGGCGGGAATTTTAATAAGGGGTGACGTAATTATCATAGAATTATGCTAGCTGGTGAGCGTGTATTTTTCTATAAGAATTTATAAAGAATTTACTGGGGGCGGATTATAATATTGATTATACATCAAATATATGTTATGTTTAAATCATGGGCGTCTTGGGTTGTTTTGGAAGGCCCCCCTTTCAAATAAAATTTCCTAGATTATTTTTATACTTTGCACAGATTTTTGCTGTGTGTTCTGCTGTTTTTCTTTGTGTATCATTCTTTGAGAAGCCTTCCTTTATATGTTCGTTGAAACGGGAGGGTTCTTTGTCTGCCCCTGAAGTAGTTTTAATCCATTTGCCCCCTTTTGAATATTATTCGGATGTTTTTCGTAGAAGAGATCTCTTTTAGCTTGCGCAGAAGCCCGAGA
>JADGCU010000049.1:0-5419 GCA_015228785.1 Candidatus Omnitrophota bacterium | reverse complement strand
CCGAGGCTCCTGCATTTAGAGTTATGGGCCTTATGTTTGGCTTGCGTCGAAGTGTTGTCTTGGAAGATATTCGTACAAAGCGAACATTGTTCTTAGTTGAGGGGGAGAGTCAGGAAAAGATTCGTGTTAGAACGATTAATACAGAAGAAATCCTTCTTGAGGTTTCAGGAGAATCTGTTGTTTTAGATGTGAAAGGACAGATGTGATGAAGTTGATGAGAATTGTGATCGCTATATTTTGGTTATGTTCGACAGTTCTTCTTTTAGGAAGAGGGTTCGCAGAAGATATCCCTTTGGAGCAAAAGCTAGACATCTTGGACCTTCGAGATATGGATATCAAAGACGCCATAAAGTTCATTGCCCAGCGGTCGGGGCTGAATATTGTGGCCGGGGATTCGCTTCAAGGGAGGGTGACCATCTATTTAGAGAAGGTCGATGCGCATAAGGCTTTAGCGACGATCCTTGAGACGAATCGTTTGGCGTATGAAGAACAGGGAGGCGTGATGCGGATCGTGACGGCGGAGGAATATCAGAATCGTTACGGGCGGCCGTTTAGTCAGAAGACACAAACTAAGCTGATTCGCTTGAAGGGGATGAAGGCGACATCGGCGGCTGTGCTCCTGGAAAAGATCAAAGATCCATTTGGCAAGGTTGTTGCGGATGATGTTTCTGGGACGATCCTTATTGAGGAGACGCCCCAAAGGCTTACGCAGATGGAGCAATATCTGGAGGCCGTTGACCAGCCGACTGTTGCCAGAGTCTTTGGGCTCAGGTTCGCCGATGCGGAGGCCGTGGCTGTGCGCGTTGGACAGATCTTGACGCCACTGATGGGGAGCGTGCGCGAGGACCGTCAGTCCAATAAGATCTTTGTGACAGATACGAATGAAAAAATTAGCGAGGTGGAGAGATTGCTTCGCGAGATCGATGTGCCGCGAACTCCCTCGGTTGTCGCATTAAGTTACGCTCGGGCTGAGGATGTGGCTGCGATCATCAAGAGTTTTCTGACGCCAGGAATCGGCGCTTTGGAAGTTGATAAGCGCTCAAATCAGATCGTCATCACAGACGCGCCCTTTAGGCTTTGGGAACTGGAATCCATGGCGCGCCAGCTGGATCGTAGGGACAAAGAGGTCTTGATCGAAGCGCGGATCGTTCAGGTTGTTCTTAAGGATGAGTTTAGGATGGGGATCGACTGGGAGGCGATCATGAATCAGGCACACGGGCTTAAACTTTCGAGTGTTTGGGGCGGGGTGGGCACGGGTGGCAAGGGGTCGCTTGCGGTGGGCACTTTGTCAGATGACAATTACCACGCCGTGATCGAGGCACTGGGGAGTGCCAACAAAAGTCATATTCTTTCGAATCCCCGGATCGCGGTCATCAATAATCAGGAAGCAAAGATTCTTGTGGGAACGACCAAACCCTATGTCACGACAACAACGACTACGCCATCAACTGGTCCCACAACAACAGCCGAGGAGGTCAAGTTCATTGATGTGGGGGTTAAACTTGTTGTGACACCCACGATCCACGATGACGGGTATGTAACGATGAAGATCCGACCGGAGGTGAGTTCGGCGGCGACATCATTAAAGACAGGGCAGAATAATTTTATTCCGATCGTTGATACATCTGAAGTTCAGACGACCGTTCGGGTTAAAGATGGGGTAACGATCATCATTGGTGGGTTGATCAAGGATGAGAAGATTTTGGGAGATTCGAGGGTTCCGGTTTTGGGAGCTATCCCTGTTGTGGGGGGTGCTTTTCGCAGCCAATCCCGTGGTAAGGAAAAATCTGAGATCGTGATCTTTTTAACGCCGCGCATTATTACAGGTGATCTGGGGATGAGAGAAGAGCTTGATTTTCATTCAGCAGAGAAGTCTCCTGTGTTATATTGATATTATGATTCGTTTACTTATTCTCTGCCTTTCCGTTTTTGTGATGGCCTCGTGTGCTGAGGTTCAGCATTTGGATGAAGCGCTTCGACTTAAAGAATTCTCTGATGATGGCGATGCCAAGGATGCGATGATTTCTCGGTATCAGGCTAAATTTCTGGAACTTGTGAAGCGGATTACACAGGGAGATCAGCTTAAGGACATGGTGACCACCAAGGACCTTATTGCATGGTTAGGCGATCCTGTTCTTATTAGATCGGGGAGCAACGCAGGGGAGACGCGTTGGCTCTATCGTGATCCTATGAAGTATTTTGACACGCCTAAGGTGTACTTCTTTGTAGATGCGCAAGGCCGGGTGCTTCGTTGGACGTCGGTTGGTATAACCCAAAACATTTCTCAGATAGATCATGAGCCCAAAGGCGACTGATGCCCGCAAGGGTGATATCTTGCGCGCGATCTATGATAAGCTTTTTTCCACCTTTGGTCCCCAGCATTGGTGGCCGGCGAAGACGCCTTTTGAGGTTTGCGTTGGGGCAATCTTGGTTCAGAATACAAACTGGCAGAATGTTACACGTGCGATCGAGAATCTTCATCGAGAAGGTCTTTTGGAGTTTCCTTTTCTTCAGCGTATTTCCCGGGAACGTATGAAGACATTGATCCGTCCGGCCGGGTATTTTAATGTGAAGGCTACGCGTTTGAAGAACTTTCTTGATTTCTTGGCACAGAATTATGAAGGGGATTTGAAGGGGCTTTCTGGGAAACCGTGGCCTTTGGCGCGTGCCGAGCTTCTTTCGGTCAACGGGATCGGGCATGAGACGGCTGATTCCATTCTTCTTTATGCCTTAAACAAACCTGTTTTTGTTGTTGATGCTTATACCAAGCGGTTGCTTCTGCGTCATGGGTTTATAGAGGAAGCCCAGGATTATACATCCATGCAGAAGTTCTTTATGACGCACATTCATTCTGATCCTGTTGTGTATAACGAATATCATGCGCTGATCGTTCAATGGGGCAAGCGTGTTCGTTACGATGCGCGGGAGGGGAAAGAGTATCTTTTGAGAGACAGGAAATATTTTCTTTAAGACATCATCAAGATGTTATAATTTTTATGTTAAGTTATCGTGATTAAAGGAGGAGATATGTGCCCTATTATTAATCCACAGGTTGTTTTTTCTTTTGTATTCTTTTTTCTTGTTTTTGTTTGGGCCATTGGCATCCCGGTGTATTTAATTTCTCGTATCGAAAAGATTGTTAAGCTTTTGGAGAATAAAGATCAAAAGTGATATTTTCCAAGAAGTCAGGGCCATTGAAGCCCTGGCAGAGAAGCTTCATGGTTCTCGTGCTTTGGCGGATGCGTTTACTTTTCGCTCGATCAAGGAACATGCGGATGAGATCCGCGATCTTTTGAAGAAGGGCGATCCGCATTGGAAGGCCGAGGCTGTAGACCTTATTCTTCACGGACATATTTTACTCGAGCGTTACGGTGTCTTGCCCCAAGAGATCGGAGATCTTTTGAATGCGCGGACAGGGCGGTTTAAAGAAAAGATTACGGCTGCTATGCGCGCCAAGCGGAAATGAGCTTCGGGTTGTTTGGAGCTGTTTAAGTCTTTGTACGGAAGAGATAGTCCATAAATAAGGGGGGAGACATGGCAAAGAAAGTCCTGGTTATTGATGATGATCAAACGGGCGTAGTCTTGATGCGAGCACGTTTGTCCAAGGTGGGCTACGAGGTTTTGACAGCGCCTAATGGTGCGGTCGGGCTTAATGTCGCACAAACAGGGCGTCCGGATTTGATCGTTCTTGATATTGAGATGCCTCAGATGAACGGGTATATGTTTTTGATGGAATTAAAGAGGATTCAGGGTGGGGTGGGGACCCCTGTCATTGTTGTGACGAGTCACGCAGAGAACAAAATGATTTTTTATCGTCACGGGATCAAAGACTATCTTGTTAAACCCGTTGATTTCGATCAATTAATTGCCAAAATTCAGACTGTCATTGGACAGCCTTAGGGTTGTTTTTTTATGAATATCCTTATTATTGTTCTCGCCGTTCTCCTAGTGATCGTTCTTGTCTTTCTTGTTATCCAAAACGTACGGATTTCAGAGTTGTTGCGTTCTACGCGTGATCAGTTGCAGGCTAAAGAGGTGAAGGCAGCTGAAGATGAGGGAGGACGCCGCGCCGCATTCGAGGGGGCCATTAAATCCTTGGAAGACAAGCTCAAAACATACGATGATCTTCTTCGGGAGTGGGAGAAGGATCGCGCGCATAAGTTTGGTCAATTGGAGAAAGAATTGAGTATGTCCTCCCAGGCCACGTTGCGGCTTTCCGATACAACCAGCAAGCTTACTAATATTCTCGGGAATGTGAAATTGCGTGGACAGTGGGGTGAGCGCATGGCCGAGGATATTATCCGGTATGCGGGGCTTTTGGAAGATGTCAATTATCGCAAGCAGACCGCACTCGCATCTTCCGGTAGCAGGCCGGATTTTATTTTTTTGCTTCCTGACAAGCGCGTTGTGAATATGGATGTTAAATTTCCTCTTGATAATTATTTGCGCATGGTGAATGCCACCAATCCGATGGAGCAGGGTAATTTTGAAAAGGAGTTCTTTAAGAACGTTCGTTCCCGTATCAAAGAGATTCGGGGTCGGGAGTACATTAATCCCATAGAGAACACGCTGGATTTCGTTCTGCTTTTTATTCCTAATGATCAGGTCTTTGGTTTTATTCAGGAGAAGGATCCGGCGATCATGGATGAGGCGTTGAAGGAGAAGGTTGTTCTTTGTTCGCCGTTCACGCTTTATGCCGTATTAAGTGTTATTCGGCAGGCTCATGAGAATGTCAGATTTGAAAAGGATGTCCAGAAGATCCTGGGGCACATTGATCTTTTTATTAAACATTTTGAGACAATGAAAGGCCGGTTCCTTGAGGTTGGGGTGTTGATCCAGAAATTAGATCAGAAATATGCTGAGTTGGCCGAGACCAGCTTTAAGAATCTGGACACTAAGGTTCGGCATATCGAAGAATATAAAAAAGGCCACGGTTTTGTATCTTCCGATGATTCAATGGAGGGCGCGTAAGATGGCGGTTGTGCGTCATGACGTCTTTCTTGGGCGGGAGGTTGTGGCGTTCACAAGCGATGTTTCCATTGATTTTCATAAGGGGGACCTGTCGGGCTCCAACGATTTTATTTTAACGGGTGCGCAGCGTGATTGGCTATCCCGGGAAAAAGTCACATCCCCGCACAAATTGATCTTCCCCAAGCAGGTTCATGGGGATGTGGTTTGGAAGGTGACAGAGGCAGATGTGATCAGGCGCGGACAGGTTGAGGCGGATGCGGCTGTGACCAATGTTACCGGCCTTCCGATTGCTGTGCGGACGGCCGATTGTCTTCCGCTTCTTTTTTATGATCCCCATCATCGGGTTATTGCTGCTGTTCATGCGGGATGGAAGAGTTCGCAGCTGAGGATCGTTTTTAAGACGATCGAAATGATGAGGGCCATTTACGGCGTTGATCCAGCGAGGTTG
>JADGCU010000007.1 GCA_015228785.1 Candidatus Omnitrophota bacterium | reverse complement strand
AGATGAAAACTCAACTCCCAGCGTGCTGCCATTCTCAAAAAGCTTGTGAAGCCCTTTTGCCCCTTCATACTTAAAAACAAAGAGCTTCGTATAACGGGTCCCCCCATAGGCATAAAGAAATATTTCCTTACGGCCATCATGATCTATATCGATTGCTTCTACTTTCTTGGGATACTCATAGGTTGGGATATGAAACTCATAGCCATTGCCATAAACAAAAGTGAACGCACGAGGCAAATTCATATCATCACTGGCCGGGAACATCACGATCGATTCCTCACGACCGTCCCCATCAATGTCCGCATCAAAGCTAATCACAAGATCTTTTAAGAACGCATCATACTTGTATGAAATACCCTCATATAGGAAGGCCGCAGGAATGCTCATGCCTTTTGCGTGAACAAAAGACGGGAACAGGGTTATCATAATAAGTAATATTAATCTTAAAGAAAACATAGACTTATTCTAACCGAAAAAAAACCTCCTGCAATAAAAGTCGCAGAAGGTTATCCCTAAAATCTACTAGCAACA
The DNA here is from genome assembly GCA_015228785.1 of Candidatus Omnitrophota bacterium. Taxonomy (GTDB): domain Bacteria; phylum Omnitrophota; class Gorgyraeia; order Zapsychrales; family Fredricksoniimonadaceae; genus JAAYZZ01. Next base: position 48,394 of record JADGCU010000007.1, on the reverse strand, counting down.
ACTATGATGCATCAATAAACACTCGGAACAAAATGCTGACTGCTCATAGGTGGCCGTCTGTATTTCTTGTCTTTCTGAACCGGGGGCAGCTTAACTGGCGAAGGCGTCAGATCCTTGTAGGAAATCAGAGACAGCAAATGATGGATACAATTCAAGCGCGCACGTTTTTTGTCATCCGCATCCACCACATGCCAAGGAGAGTCCTTGGTATCGGTGTGCTTGAACATCGCATCCTTGGCACGCGAATAATCCACCCACTTGGTGCGCGATACGACATCCATGGGAGACAATTTCCATCGCCTGACAGGGTCTGTATTGCGCCTCTGAAAACGCTCCTCCTGAGCATCATCACTGATCGAGAACCAGTATTTGATCAAAATGATCCCATTACGCATTAACATGCGCTCAAACTCAGGGCAATCATACAAAAACTGCTCATACTCGGCTTGCGTACAAAAACCCATAACATGCTCAACCCCTGCCCGGTTGTACCAGCTGCGGTCAAAAAGGACCATCTCCCCTGCTGCCGGAAGCTGAGCCACGTACCGCTGAAAATACCATTGGTTCTTTTCCTTCTCAGTCGGAGTCCCCAGGGCCACCACCCGACAAACACGCGGGTTCAATTCCTCGGTAATGCGCTTGATCACGCCCCCCTTCCCGGCAGCATCCCGTCCTTCAAAAAGAACAACGACCTTAAGACCCTTCGCCTTGACCCATTCCTGAAGCTTAACAAGCTCAACCTGAAGCCTGATCAATTCTTTCTCGTAAAATTTCTTCTTCAGCTTCTTTCTTCCCTTGCTCTTATCTTTATCTTTCATCGCCACGCCTCTCTAAAACATTTGGATATTATGATCTCCCCTTCAACGGAACAGCCCCCATACATACCTCGATCGCAACACTTTTTTGATTCCAGAAAGAAAAAATAATTTCCTGTTTCTGATAAAGACTATAATCAAACAAAACCCCGCCACGAATGGTATTTCTATACTTGCTCGGGGTAGACAAGACCAACTCAGCATATCCAAGGGAAACAAGCTCATTCTTAAGATTTCCGGCCAAAATGTTGGTCATTTCGCCACAGACATCCAACATGATCTCATCATCTTCACTGTCTCTCGAGGAGCGCCCCATAGCCTTGGAAAACTTCTCCATAATCTCCTCTTTAATAATAAGAACAAACATGCCCACAGCCACTTCTTCAGTAAGGTCCTTTTGAGACAAAAAGAAATTAACGACCCCGGCGTAGGCAGGAGCGTCAAACTTCTCCATGGGAGACACAGAAAGCCGGCCATCAAACTCAATGATGTCCCTCTCCAGCACAACCGGATCCGCAGAAAACTTTGCACGGCAAAGCTTCTGAAACGTGTCGCCTACGATACTAATAACGGTTTTATTAAGAAGCTCTTTATCAAATTCTTTAGCCATAAATTCTTATTGCCCCCTTTAGCGAATCTTTTGCTTTCATTTATTTATATCCTACCCCAACTTAAAGAAGATGGCAATGGTACGGGCAGCCATCATCAAGTATCTCAAGAAGCCGTTTGCAGTTTTCGGATCTTAAGAAAAACATAAAAAAGAATAATACCGACTATATCGATCCCAACATCCGTTATCGCGCAACTTCTCCCTGGAACAAAAAACTGATGGATCTCATCTGAAATAGCATAAAGAACAGCGAACCCCGCCGAATAAAAAGAAAGCCTCCCAACATCCATCGAAAAAGTCCCCAAAAATGCCCGACGCAAAAGAAGCGCCAAAACGAAATATTCCGTAATATGCGCGGCCTTCCGAAGAATGAAATCAGTCGATAAATTCGTCTTAAGATGGGGAAGCGCGGAACAAAAGAAAATAAGTCCTGCCCACGCAATCACAGGAAGCCATAATGTACAAAACTTCACACGATCCATTTCTAGGCACCTCAATAACAATATTCCATCATCTCATTGATCAAAAAGTTTCTATGCGTAAAGGATTGAACCCCTTGTCATAGAACAATCTCCACATGGTCGACGCCATGGCCCCGCAAAGCGCAACATCACCCCGGGGTGTCTTCCACCAAGGCGCAAAAGGAAACACCTGAAGCGTATCTTTTGTCGCATACGGATAAAACAACATCTCACCCAGACCGATCGATTTCTTGTCGATCTCCTTTGCATAAAAAGACGCCTCTTTCCTGTAACGGTTGATCTTCTCCTGATCCCCCGAATAATCAGCTGATGCCCCGTAGACATCAGAAATATGCCGCAGCGCACATGCCATCTGCATGGTCCACTCAAGGGAGATCATCCTGGGCCGAAGAGTCGCCTGAGACGCTTCCTGATCCGAAAAATCAAATCCCCGTATCCCGTCTTCCTCAACAATAAACCGTTCCCGCGCGAAGTTGAGCAAATCTTCCTCCTGAAGCGCAAAGAAGGTCACAAGCTCTTTCGGATCAAAAACAAGAAGCATCATAGAGACCACATCACACGCCGTGATCATCAAAGTTCCCTCTAAAGCGCTGTGCCCCACCAATATATTCTGAAGACGCCCGTCACTTCCTTTTAACAGGACGCCCTCATTTAGAAAATTCCTGATCCCTTGCATCTCAAGCTCCATAGAAACCTTAGACGCGGCATCTCCCTCCCCTTTCGCTATAGCCCGAAAGACACTATACGCAACGATATTGCTCTCCGCGCCAAACACGTTCGGCCAATCCGCGCCCCAGTCCAAATAAGGTCCCATGCTAATTCCACCACCTTTATGATTAAGTGCGATACCCCACAACGCGATCTTCTTGGCCAGAGGATAAAACCGCCTATCTTTAGTCAGAAACGTATACTGAAGCGCCAAAGTCGCTACCCACATATTCGGCCCCAGATGAACAGTCGTCTCGATCCCGCAAGCGCCTGTCTGAATATTATAGAAATTACATAGTCCTCCCTGATTCCATTTTCCTTCAAAGAACTCCAGGATCTTCCGGGCTGAATCGCGGTCTTTTAACTGCAAAAACCCAAGCCCTGCGATAGCCAGGTCATAGGTCGCAGCCTGCCCGTCGAGCATCGTATCATCCGTATTAATGAAACTCGCCGGGATACCTGTATGCACATTTCTCTGATTTACGAGAAATTGATAAATGCCAGAATCTAGCTCTTGAGCAAAAACAGGCCGCGCTAAAAATAGAAAAATAATCACGAACGCACAGAACCAACTCTTCATATGCTCCCTCTTACTTCATCCATTAAAGACTATGGAGCCAAGCTTCAATCTTTCGCTTGATCTCCTCACGCACTGCCCTTGTCTTCACCAACTTCTCCTCCCAGGATCCTTCAAATCTGGAAGGATCTGTAAATCCCCAATGAAGCCTTTTAACCGCTCCAAGAAATACCGGACAGCGCTCAGCGCTCGTTTCATCGCAAACTGTAATAACATAATGAAAGATCTTACCACTCTTGAGCAGATCAGACGCTGCTTGCGTCTTTTTACCGGAAATATCAATCCCCGATTCTTTAAGAACCTCGACAACAACCGGGTTCAACTGCCCCGGCTCAATACCGGCGCTCTCGATATCAAAACGCTCTCCCGCCAACAGACGCAAAAGCTCCTCGGCCATCTGACTGCGGGCTGAATTATGGATACAAACGAATAAAACTCTTTCTTTCCCCACACGCCCTCCTTATGGGCAACTTGGTTCAACAATCCTATCTCTTTTGTCAAAAGACCTTGCCACATTCACCAATCCGATCATAACCGGCACCTCAACCAGAGGTCCGATGACGGCAGCAAAGGCGACTCCTGAATTAATGCCGAAAACCGCGATCGCCACCGCGATCGCCAACTCAAAATTATTGCTGGCCGCTGTAAAAGATAACGTGACCGTCTTTTTATGATCAGCACCTGCTTTTTTACTCATCCAGAAAGAAACAAAGAACATCACAATAAAATACACCAACAGAGGAATCGCAATACGAACAACATCAATGGGGATCCTCACAATATATTCCCCTTTAAGTGAAAACATCACGAAAATCGTAAACAGAAGCGCCATAAGCGTCATAGGACTGATACGCGGAATAAACGCAGTCTCATACCACTCCTTACCCTTCAGTCGAATCAGAATAATCCTTGAGATCATCCCTGCCAGAAACGGGATACCAAGATAAATAAAAACACTCTTAGCGATCTGCATAATCGTCACGCTCACAACAACACCGTTGAGACCAAACCAACCCGGTAATATCGTAATAAATATCCAGGCATAGACCGAGAAAAACAAAACCTGAAAGATCGCGTTAAACGCCACAAGTCCCGCGCAATACTCTGCGTCACCATCGGCAAGATCATTCCACACAATAACCATCGCAATACAGCGCGCCAACCCGATCATAATAAGCCCAACCATATATTCTGGATATCCCCGCAAGAAAATGATCGCAAGGGCAAACATCAAGATCGGCCCAATGATCCAATTCTGAACAAGAGAAAGCCCGAGAATCTTATAATCCTTAAAAACATCCCCCAGCTCTTCATATTTAACCTTCGCCAACGGAGGATACATCATAAGAATAAGCCCAATCGCGATCGGCACATTCGTTGTCCCTGACTTGAATTGATCCCAGAAGCCAGCAACCCCTGGGCAGAAAAATCCCGCACCCACACCAATCGCCATGGCCAGGAATATCCACAAAGTTAAATACTGATCCAGAAATGAAAGCTTCTTAACGTTTAATCCCTGCATCTTTCTTCCCCTCTTTCTTAATGCGGCAACAACCGCCTTCAATCCTGATTGCTTTGATGTTCACAAGCCCATCAGCCACATTCCCATGAGCTGAGGCCAGAATCCGGGTAAAGGTAGGACGGGAAATCTTCATGAGTTTGGCCGACTTAGCATGCGTCAGCCCCTCAAGATCTGCCAGTCGGATTGCTTCAAACTCATCAACAGTCAAGAATATCCCCTCTGCCTTTTCTTTCAACCTGCCTTGCGGCCGGAAACATCTCTCCCCTGGCAAACATTTAATCCATCGTGTCTTCTTGGGCCGCATACGCCTCTCCGGAGTTATGAACTATGGTTCATAATCTAGCAGTGGCACCTGGACATGTCAATAAAAAAGTCCCGGGTTATTTCCTTCCCGGGACTCTCCCACATTAAGCACACTACGGATGCCCTCACGTCCGCATCGCTTTAGACGTCACTCGTCCTAGCAGGGCCGAGAGCATATAGCAACCCACGGAAAACAGCACGATCGTCGCGCCTGAGGCTGTCCCCCAATAATACGATGTGATAAGTCCCGTCACGCCTGACACCATGCTGAAAATGATTGCCCATAAAGTATAAGAACGCGTACTGCGAGCAAAATTACGACTTGCCGCGGCCGGAAGCACCAAAAGCGAATTAATTATCAGAATCCCGACAAGACGGATCGATAGCATCACAACAACAGCAAGAAAAATCGTAAAACTCATCTCAATAAGCAATGTCTTTATCCGGCGACTACGCGCCAGAGAACTATTAACGCTAGTCAAAATCAAAGCATTACCCGCTACATACCAATAAACAAGAACCAAAACAGAAATTCCAGATAGCCACGCAATCTGCATAGGCGTAACCGCAAGAATATCCCCGATCAGATAGACAGTATATTTAACAAAACCGCCCTCTCGACTCAGGATCGTAATCCCCAACGCCACCATAAAGGCCAAAAAGACGCCCAGAACCGTATCCATCGAGGCCTGTGTCCAGCCTTTAAAAATATTCACCAAAAGTGCCAAAACGATGGCCATGATGATCATCGGCCATGTCGGATCCTGAATCCCGCATACAATCCCGATCGCGATCCCCGCCAAGGCCGAATGCCCTAAAACATCTGTAAAAAATGCCATGCGATTACTGACCACCATTGTCCCCAACAAAGCAAAGACAGGCGTGATCACAAGAATCGCAAGAAGCGCATTCTTCATAAAAAGATAATGCCCCCACTCAAAAGGGACAATAAGATCAAGTGTGTTATACCAGACTTCGATCATGCTCCCTCCTTCTTTGAAGGCAAGAACGGCATGGACGTTACATTCCATAAACTTGGCCCAAAGGCATGTAACAACTTTTCATCAGAAAGGACTTCATCCGGAGTTCCTGTCACCACAATAGAACGATTCAATAAAACAAGTCGATCGACATACGGGGAAATTCCCGAAAGATCATGAGTCACGAGAATAACAGAAATATCATGTTGTTTCTTAAGATCACGAACAAGTTGATAAAAAAGGGCCAACCCCTTCACATCAACACCCGCACTCGGTTCATCCAGAAGTAAAAGCTCGGGGTGATCCGTCATGGCAATGGCAAGCAAGACCCTCTGAATCTCGCCACCCGACAACTCCCCCACACGCCTGTGAATCAAATGATCCGCAGAGAAGACCCGCAAGACTTCCTCCGCCTTAAGACAAAGTTTACGGCTGATCCCCATCCAAACCGGACGATGACTTATCGCCGCAACAACAAGATCCAAAACACTGATCGGAGAATCTTCATCAAACTGAAGCTTCTGCGGGACATACCCGATACGCGGCCTGCGGCGCTCCACCCCGCCAATCAAAGAAACCATGCGCCCCTGATAAGGCACCTCTCCTAGAATCGCACGCAAAAGCGTTGTCTTTCCTGCCCCGTTAGGCCCGATAATCGCCAGCACATCCCCACAATGGACATGAAGATCCAACCCCTCAAGAATAATATTCTTCCCCATGCGAACCGTAAGTCCTTCGATCTTGATGCAACAATGCCGACAGGACTCACCAACATCTAATTTGCTGTCTTCATTATTTCGAAAAGGCATATTCCAAGACCTCACAATTCTTTTCCATAATCTGAATATACGCATCCAGATCATCCGGGCCGCTCACAGCAGGATCAAGAATATAAACTTCAATACCCGTCTCGCGAGCAATCGTTTTAGCCGCTAAAGCCGGATATTGCGGCTCACTGAACAAAGCCTTAATCCTGCTTTTCTTGATAATATCAATTGTTTGAGAAAGCTCTCTCGCACTCGGCTGGCTTCCCGGTTCTCTCTCAACAACCGCCGCGATATGAAAACCAAACTCCTCAGCAAAATATGAAAATGCCTCATGAAACGTGACGATATCTCGTCCTCTATAACTAACCAAAGCAGCCCTCATCTTTTCACGAAGAGCCTGAAGTTTACCAACATACTCAGCCGCGTTCTTTTGATATAAAGGCGCATGAACAGGATCAATCCCCGCTAGAGCATCCCCTAATCGCTCGACTTCTGTGATCGCATGCGTCACACTTACCCACACATGGGGGTTATCTCCTGAGGTCCCCTTCAAAAGCGGGATACGCGCTGCCAATGTCACAACCTTGATCGCAGGATACTGGGCAACAATACGATCCAAAAACGATTCCATGCCAGCCCCATTGGCAACAAAAACATGAGCATCTGCCAGTTTCTTCATGTCTCTCGTTGTTACGGCATAATCATGCAGACACCCCGTCACAGAAGGCGTAAGGTTTGTAACTGAGACACCGGGAACATCTTTGGCAACATTGATCGCCATGATATAAACAGGGTAAAAAGAAGTAATAATTTTGACAGGACCATCAGAAGCACAAGCATAATTCACAGAAAACGCCCAAGAAAAGACCAAACCGATCACAACAGACAGTAGTATCTTTGCTCTCATGAAACTGATCCGCCTCATATATATTTATTTAACACCCTTCGATGCGCAAAGAATACTACCAAAAAGGATCAACTCTGTAAACCGAAGCCCTCTCGCGCATAAAAAGGCTATCGACATACTGACTGCCAAAACTCTTTAGTATCCACATTCATAACCGTCAGCATCCGACCATATCCCGCGCCAGTATCCATCATCCAGACATTACAATATTGACGAGGATGTGATTCATGAAAAATTGTGGTCGGTGTGTGACCGATAAAGATCTCATCATACCCTCCAAATCGGAATTCCGGTGAGATCTCATGAAGTCTGATCGCCTCCATTGCAAGGCATCTATCCCAAATAAACATCTCTTGAGGGGTTTGGGCAATGCCGAGCTTCGTATCAAATCCAGCGTGGACAAAAAGACGCCGATCTTCCTCAAAATAAAAGAGCGCCTTTCCAAAAAAGAAGATGTGATCAAACGGCATGGGCGCATTCTCATATGATTCGATAGTGGCTTTCCCTCCTTGATCAAGCCACTCCCAGGATGCATTGCCATCGCGTGCCCAGTCCAACGTCCACGCATCATGATTACCTAAAAGATACACCAGATGCCGGATCTTCAAAAGCTCATCAATCGCTCCCTTCGCATCAGGACCGCGGTCGCAGACATCACCGAGCGAAATCAAGCGGTCATGTTCATAATCAAACTGACACATCCGCAGGCATTCAACAAGTGCCTGACGCTGACCATGAATATCGCCAATAACAAAAGTTCGCATAACTTATCCCCTCAACCCAAATTTTTCATTCCATATCCTTACTTGTCGGTCATTCGAAAAAATCAGAAATGAAAAATTTGCCTCCGGCCGCGCCATAGGCGCGGGGTGATCCTCTTTATCCGCAACCTGCTGCGGATAAAGACCCTTCGGGCGGATTTTGCCTATCGCAAAATCCGGGATCAAAGATATTATATCTTAATATCCATCAGGGACAAAATTATGCGAACAAAACAACCCGCAGGTTTAAGGAAGAAAAAATATCACGCACAAACCCAACCGCAATCATCAGGCTCTGTTGTTTCTGGCTGACGCCTGGTTGGAAAAACCTTTTCATCACTCTTTAAAAGATTATCCATACATGCCCCCTGAGTTTCTGATGCCAAATCAACATCCCTTAGGTGAATCCTCAGAACCAACCAAAGGAAGTTCCTTCACGACATCAAAATAAACAAGATACCGTTTCTCCTCAGCTTCCTTCTGACAGACGCCATGACAACTACGCCTGAGCTGCTTGATCTTTTCCTGATCATCTGTCTCACCAACTTTCTTAAGATAAAGACGCTTGCCCTGATGAACTGAACCTTCTTCATTGAAAAGATAACAAGCACTCGGATTTTCCTGAAGATTCTTATGCGATAACCTGTCAGCCATGATAAAAGCTATTTTCCCATCATCGCCCACATGAGGCCTGGCATAAATGGCGGCATTGACAAGGCCGGCTCTGTCGGCAGTAGAAAGGACGCTGACCCCTTTTGTCTTTTCGAAGTATTCTTTCAAATCCATATTGCTCTCCTTTGTTTTTAAGTGTATCTTCTATTTATTAGTCGCGACAAATATGTAACCTTACAGTAACTTCGGGAGATTACTATGACAACCAAAAAGAAAAAACCATCACAAAATACAACCTTGATCACGGGCGCTTCTAGCGGAATAGGCGCGGAACTGGCCCACTGTTTTGCTCAAGATGGTTACAATCTTGTCCTGATCGCCCGCCGTGAAAAAGAACTTAAAGAAATCGCTGCGAAAATCCAGAAACAATATAGTGTTGAGGTGCGTGTCATCGCTAAAGACCTTTCCCGTCCTGATGCCCCTCATGAACTCTATCAAGAATTAAACCAAGTGGGGGTCACCATCGATATCCTGGTTAACAACGCAGCCTTTGGTAACTATGGGTTTTTTATCTCCAATAACATCAAGCGCGAATTAGAAATGCTCAGCCTTAATGTAAGCGCCCTCACGCACCTCACCTCGCTCTTTGCCAAGGGCATGGTCGAACGAAAACAAGGTAAGATCCTGAACGTCGCTTCCACGGCAGCCTTTCAACCCGGCCCCCTCATGGCCACTTATTTTGCGAGCAAAGCCTATGTGCTTTCTTTCTCAGAAGCACTGACCAATGAACTGCAGGGAACAGGCGTATCCGTGACCTGTCTTTGCCCTGGACCCACTGAAACAGAATTTAGCAAGGTCGCTGGCACATACGGATTAAAACTCCCCAAAAGACAGCGCATGAGCGCAAAAGACGTCGCCATGATTGGTTATCGGGGGCTCATGAAAAGAAAAACGGTCGTCATTGCCGGACTATCTAATAAAATACTCGTCATAGGGTCCAAATTCCTACCCCGTTCTATTGCCACAGCATTTGTCAGAAGAATTCACGAAACAGGAGGAAAACATAAATTATAGATCAGCCATGGAAATATAAAACAAGGGCACTTTAGACCAGAAGACCCTAATGTATTCTCCGCCCTTCTCTAGGAAAGACGAAAATTCTTAATTCTCACAAGTTTATCAAGATGGCCTTTTTCTTCTTCAATGATCTTCTTTAAAACAACCGCCAAGTCCGGAGTAAAAATATTCGCCAGGTCTGTATAAACCCGAATAGCACTCTTCTCGTTATTGATAGCAATGTTGAAGGCCTGACCAAGGGTTAATACATCCGCATCCATAGGCTGCGCCCCTTTCATCATTCTCTTTAAGGTCTCCGTGCTGTTCTTCATCATGCCGATAACATTGACCGGAAAACTAACCGCTTGCCCATCGGAAGAAAAAGAATTCGCGATTTGCGCCAGATCTTTCTGATGTCTAAGCTCATCCTCAGCAAGAGACAGCAGCGTCTCCTTCACCGCAGGATTACGAGCCAAACCTGCCAATTTACGATAAAAGAGAGCCCCCTCTTCCTCGACCTGGATAGCAAGCCTTAAAATCGCGTCAGCAGATTGTGAATGCGGCATAACATCTCCTCATAAAATACTGATCCTAAACTAAAGAACATCGAAATTCACATGTAAAACACATTAATTATAACATCATACGCCACCACAATCCTAACTCTATACCAAAATTACTTATCAAAGAAGAAACCCGTGAATTCCCCCTTTGGATAAAAAAGGAAATCCACGGGCCTACTGCAATCAAACAGAAAATAGACCGCCTTACGGTCTAGACGGAAAATTCTTCTTAGCCTCAGCCGCAATCGCCTTTAAATCCTGAGCAACCAGCTGTGCGCTCTCTTTGGTAACACCAGAAGCTATGAGAATCGCCTTAGCATCTTCAACAGTTTTATTTAACTTTTCTTCTGAGATATTGGCGCTCGTCATAACCGCGCTCACATCCTTGATCAATTTCGCCTTATCCTCAGGACTAATATTCCCGCTTGCTATAGCTGCACTAAGATCCTGCGATAACTGCTTAACCGAAGCCTCACTAGGTTTCGTTGCCCCCTTAGCCATATCTTTCAAATCCGCTGCTAACGCATCTTTCTGAGCTTGTGTCACCTGAGACCCAGATTTGATGTCCGCCACATCAGCCTTGAGTTTCTGAATATTAGCACGCTGTTCTGGAGTCATTTGCGTGCCTTTCTTGGCAGTCTTAGCACCCGCTTTAGCCCCCGCCTTGGCACCGGCCTTGGCCCCCGCTTTAGCACCCGCCTTAGCACCGCGCCTATCAGCAGCCATGGCCGGCACAACGAGAAGTCCTGCTAAAACATAAACCATGACAACCGCTAAAATCTTCCACAACTTCCCCATATCCCCCTCCTTATTGTTTAGAAAATACCTGTCTCACCTCGATGTTCCTAGCCACTTGATTGACAGCTCACAACCAAAATCCCACCAGTGAAAATCAAAATATCTTTAAAGAAGTATATCACTTGTCTCAAAAAGTCAAAACTGATTAAAATCGATAAATTACCTGTTTAAACTCTTAAATCGGACTTCAAATCTTTTCAAAAAATATTCAATCTCTCATTGATAATGTCGAATTGTTCCTATATAAAAAATGTATGGAGATCGTAATAAAGAAGTGGCTCCCCCTCATCATCTGCTTGTCTTTCCAAGTTCTCTTTCTTTCAGCAGCTTACGCTGAGTTCCCCACGTCCTCAATAACCAAAGAATCAGCTATCACACGAGCTTTAAACCAATACGATGAATCAAGCGAACCCGAAAGAAAACCCAGAGTCAGAAAGAACGAAGAAGAAACCTTGGCCGAAACCAAAAAAAACACTCCTAAAGACTGGTTCATTTCTCCGCAGTTTCAATACGCTAGCGGGAAATTTGGAACAGAACAAAAAAGCATAACCATAGCCCACTATCTCATTCTGGGGCGAACCTTTGATGAATCCGATATCAGCGTTACTCTTCCCTATTTATGGCAAAAAGGCAGCATGGTATCGACCAATACCAGCCGCAGCAGAGTTGGCAGAAGACGCGTCGTGAGCACAACAACAACTGTCACAGAAACCTCTACGCAAGGGCTGGGAGACATCAGCTTCAACGGCAATTATTACCTTCTCACAGAAGATGAAAACTCCCCCATGAATGTCACCCTCACAAGTTATGTTAAAACCCCAACTGCCTCATCTTCGAAAGGATTGGGCTCAGGAGAATGGGATTGGGGGCCGGGCATAGGATTTGCCAAGAAACTAATTCCTAACCTCCAGGCCTTCTCTGATATCTCCTACTATTTCCTGGGAAAAGCTCCCGATCAAGAAACCCAAAACCAAGTCAATTCCAGTAGCGGCATCGCATATTATTTCAATGAAAGAACGCCTTCCCAGGAAAAAATTCTAAAAGAATGGCAGGCTGATACTTTACAACGGATCGCCGTATCATACGAATATAACAGCGCCGCGACAAAAGGAGAGGCGGAATCAAAATCGATCGCTTTATCTTTGGATTTTAATATCAAGGATACTTGTCGACTCAACGCCAAGGGAGCTGTGGGGTTGACCGAAGGCAGCTATGCACAGGATTATCAAGTCGGGGCAACAATAGATTTCTAATGTCTCTTACTCCCCAAACTTATAATGCTTGCGTACAGACTTCTTGACATGCCAGGTACACCCTAACCCCTGCGGAAAGGTAACAAGATCCCCCTTGCCAAAAGAAACCGCCTCAAAAGGAGTCTTCACCATGACCTCCCCCTCGAGAAAATAGCAGACTTCCTTCTCATCATATTGCCAGTCAAAAACAGATACCTCCTTGGTCCATATAGGCCAACTCTTAACGCCTAATGCCTCAAGTTTCTGAAGTGAGGGTTTTTCAATAAGAATACTCAATGAAGTAGACATGAGATCAACCTCCTATATTAGAAAGAAACAGGAAACGCTGGATTCCGCGATTTAAATCCATGAATATATCCTTTTATCGACCGACCGATCTTTCGAAAATCTCCCTGCTCGAGCCACTCTTTCTTAAATACGCTCGACCCGAAACTGACAGCATCTGCGCCACTGGAGAAATATGTTCCCATATTTTGAGCTGTTACCCCACCACACGCCAAGAGCTCCACATCATTAAAAGGCCCTTTTATCTCACTGAAATATTTCGGCCCCCAAACACTCGAGGGGAAAACCTTGACCATGGTCGCGCCAGCACGCCAGGCCGCATGGATCTCCTGGGGTGTCAAAGCGCCAGGAAAAGCAGGGATCCGGTGCTTGACACAATAAGCCATGACGTCCTTGACCAGAACGGGCATCACGATGAAAGAGGCCCCCGCATCAAGCGCACTCTTTAGACTCGACATATTCAAGACCGTTCCCGCGCCAATCATCAAACGCTTACCAGATAAGGAAACGGCCCGACTGATCAGTCGGGCCGCACCCTCGGTATTCATGGTAATCTCGATTGTCTTTAAACCGGACATCTCAACAGTCTCAAGCAAAGGCTCAAGATCTTTTGTCCCGATACCTCGTATGATCCCCAGGATCGGTAATTTCTTAAACAGTGCAACGTCCACCTTATTCCTCAACCTCTCCTACAAGGCTCTCGTAGAATTCGCGGTAATTCTCCTTCTCACTGCTCTCGCGCAATGCGATCGCAGCACGTGGATGCTCATCTAAAATCCCTGCGATCGCGTAAGGGATAATATACCCCCACTCCAATTTCTCCCGAAGAGGAATAAATTCCTTGGAGATCAAATCCAGGATCGGCCGGATATCATATTTCGGATTCTTCAAGAATCCCAACATAAGTTCCAGCGGACAATTGCCCGCAGCGCGCCCCATGCCGTAAACCGTTGCGTCCACATAATTGGCATTGTGGATAATCGCCTCAATCGAATTGCCGAAGGCCAACTGCTGATTGTTGTGCGCATGGATCCCGACTTCCTTGGATTTAAGAATGCTCTTGGCCTTCTTGATCAAAAACTCTGTTGTCTCCTGATAAAGCGCGCCATTACTATCAACAATATAAATAACATTCGCCCTGCACTCCTCCTCAAGCTGATGCAGGCATTCGGTAAGCTCATTGTCCAAAGCACGTGAAATGGCCATAAGGTTCACTGCTGTCTCATATCCCTTGGCAGAAAACTGATTAGCCAGGTGGATCGCCTTATCCACATCCTTCACATAACACGCCGTACGGACCATACTGACCGGGCTATCCTTCTTAGGGAGCACATCATCCACATCGACACGATCCACATCAACCATGACCGAAATCTTGGTCTTAGAAGGAATCCCGTCAATAACCTTGTGAATATCCGCATCATCGCAAAATTTCCAGATCCCGAAATCCTTGGCCGGAAACAGTTTCTTCGAATTCTTATAGCCGATCTCCATATAATCAACACCGGCCGCAGAAACAGCCTTGTAAACCTCACGTACAAAGCGGACATCAAAATCGTGATCATTAATAAGTCCGCCATCTCTTATCGTACAATCCAGAACCTTGATCTTATCTCTGAACATGGTCTCTCCTTTTAATAAAGCCCTGATTTATCCTATGCCACGCCTTCAAGCACATATTGTTCCGCAATCAAACCGTTGAAGGGAAATTATACTGTAAAAAAGAATTCTTGCAACGTTTCTCCGGACACCATCCTTCCTTAATTTCTTAAGCAGCCATCAATGATGAAGAATATTCTTATGACAACTTTCATAAAAAGGTAAGGGAAGGAGATGGGCGAACTCAATCAGCTTAATAATTCCGTAAGACCGCTTTCTTTATACTTTCGACTCTATCAAATCCGCTTGCTTAACACCAAGAAAGATCGAAGGATTTTGGATCGGCGTAATGTTAATGATCACCGGCGTAAAACCATTAAAACCATCTTGTATTAATTCACGCAGGGCACTGCTGTCAAACTTGATCTTCTCACCATCTGAAGACCGACTTTGCGTCACATTAATATTCTGGATATCAATACCACCCGTCGAGGTATCAATTGCCTGCGCTTTTTCCTGACCGCTACTTAAATATTCTCTCTTCGAGTCAGGAAGAATTCCATATTCCATTAAAGGGCGAAACACTTCCGCCACGCTCCAGGTCTGTGATGAAGTCCCGCCAGGACGACGCTGTCCATCCTGACGAGGTTCGGCATCGTAAACTTCATGTAAAGACCCCATGCTCAAAAGATCTGTAACAAGCGGTGACAGAATATCCTTGACCCGGGAGCGGATCTCCTCAGTACTTTTTCCC
Source organism: Candidatus Omnitrophota bacterium (assembly GCA_015228785.1). GTDB lineage: Bacteria > Omnitrophota > Gorgyraeia > Zapsychrales > Fredricksoniimonadaceae > JAAYZZ01. The sequence goes on along the minus strand of JADGCU010000007.1, from coordinate 33,042 downwards.
TGATCACGCATGACACGGACCGTCGCATCCACATAAGCCCCGATCAACCACGGCCAAACCGTTCCCTGATGATAACTATAATCCTTGTGTTTATAAAACATCGGTTCTCCCGGGAAAGGCTGGCTGTCCGTATCGTAAAAAGATTTATAATTCGGACGGTCCCTGGGAGAGAGCGTCCGCAGCCCCTTAGGGGTTAGCAGGTCATTCGTAACCGCTTCAAGGACTTTTTGCTGTCTATCTGAGGAAAGCAGATCTTCACCATGACTAACAGCAAAAATCATATTGGGGCGAACAGCGCCGCCATGCGGATCGCCCTCAATGACATCAAAAAGACAATTCTCGATCTTCCCAGAACCATCGGTCCATAAACGGTCATTCCAAAATTTAGCATTAAAACTTTCTTTGACCTCCCCTGCCAACTTCTCGAGTCTCCTGATCTCCCGCTTGACGTCTTTGATCCCGTCAAACTGAGGGGCCTCAGGCGGCAAAGAATCCCGGGCTTTTGACAACAGGGTTGTCAGAAACTTCAAATTCGCATACCACAGGGCGTTGATCTCAACCGCCTTTCCATTTCGAGGCGTGACCGCTCCGTGTCCATGCGGATCTGCGTCCATCCAGGTTGCCTGAGAAGGACTGATGATGAGCTTGTCGTTGGAATCCATCGCAATGCGCCGGACATTTTGTTTAGGGTCCGCGTTAATGTGCTTATGCTGATCAAATCCTGTTCCCTTTTCATACGCCGCCAGAATGCGACGAACGACGGGCAACATCTCAACAGCAAACTCCTGGTCATCCGTATATTCCAAATATTTCTTAACTGAAGCAATAAACCACATCGGCCCGTCGACAGTATTGTACTCATTCCACTCAGGGTGTTGAGAATCCGGAATCCGGTTAGGGATCAGGCCATCTTTCTCAAACTTCGCAAAACTTCGTATGACAGCCTTGGCCTCCTCAAAACGCCCAGTTGCGAGCAAGGTTCCGGGCAAAGCGATAAACGTATCACGCCCCCACTGCTCGAAAAACCAGTCGCGGCTGGCCGCCCATATCTCAACGACCTCGGCACCGTTCCTGTTGAAATGCTTGATAAAAGAATCCGCGGTCGTATTAAAGATATCCCGAACAAGCGCCAAGACCTCCGGCGGATCTTCGAGGACCGGAACAGCCTGGCGATAATATTGGGGATGAGCTTGCGTATGAAACTCCACAAAAGCCCCCTGATCAACACCCGCACGCTTCTGATAATCAGGGTCCTGCGGCATCGGGATGCGATAACGCCAGTAAGAACTTCCGTCCTTCTCTATCTTGATCGGACGATCATCCCCCTCAAGATCCCCGATCGTAACCCCTATAAACCCGGACGTCTCAGCATTGTTCGCATCCTCTCTGCGGGCATTCAAGAAATCCTTGTTGAAATTAGCTCCATTTTCATGATAACGCCGGACATTATCATCATGAGTGCTCAGTCGCTTGAAGATTCCATCGATAGCCAAAATGCCATGACGCTCAACCTTATCTTTCATTCCCTCAAAAGCTTCCGCCACCACAAAGGCGTTTCGATCCTTGAACAACTTGCCCAACACGCCCACCAACGCGTCACCCGGTTCATTCAGAGCATTATCCTGGCCAATGTCGTAAGCGAAATGAATGGCATCAAGCCTCGCCCCGTCAAATCCGAAATCCAACCAGTGACGAAACGGCGCCGTAATGAACTCGAAATCGTTCTCCTTGACCGCATTCCAGTTCCATAAAGCTAAATCCTGCCAGCTAAACTTGGCCCAGGGCTTGTTCAAGCCCGGGGACTTGTCCTTCACATCACGAAAATACTTCGGATGCTCCCGGACATCCACCCCATCCTTGCCACGAAAAAAGGGTACATCAAAAATAACACGCCCACCCTCAGCATGGATATCAGCAAGAGCCTCCTTCAGCTGCCGATACGCAAGCCACTGGGCAAAAAGATGCACCTCCACATTCTTCCCGCTCTTACCTGTTTCATGCGTTGCCATAAACTGCGCATATGATTGAAGCTCCCGACCTAATCGCGTTGATCCGGAAATAAATGCCTCGAATTCCAGGGCAAGGTCTGTTCTTCGATCTATATGTCGCTCTTTAAAAAGATCATAAACTTTCCCGGCAATGTCATGCTCGCGACGACGAACATCCTGAAAATCAATCTCACGCTGTTTATCCGGGCTTGCCAGAGTCGATATCGACCGACCATCGACAGACAGCATCTTGATCGCAGAACCCCAATCGATATTATCTTCATTCAAGGCATACAAAGACACCGGCGCATACGGACTTTCGTACGCAATAGCGTAATGCGGAAGAAGATTTAAGACCGTCACTCCCTGTTTTCTATGCGCTTCACGGTAAAAGACAGGCAAGTCTGTAAACTTACCAATGCCGGCATCATTCTTTTCCCGTCGCAACGCTGACACCGGCAATGACATCACAATCTGCGTTTTTCCCACATCACGCCACCAAACGGGTACGCTGCTGTTCTGTATGCCTCCCGCTGACATGGCCAATTCAACTTTAAAAGTCTCGCCTACACTACGGCCTGCCATCGCCAATTCACCGGCCCGCGATAACGGGATATCCCTCAATCCAAAATCAGCCACGCCACCGGAAAAGTATTTACGCGCAAGGGTTTCCCCCGTCTGCGCATTAACGTCATCCTTGATATAGTTAAAAACCCCTTTCTTATACGCCGCAATATAACGCTGATAGATCTCTTCCTTAAGCGCCTTCTCATCAGAAAGAACCCCCGCAACACGGTTCTTGCCCACATACGCATCAGCAAGAAGCGTATTTTGAATGCGCTCCCTGTACCACTTGGCCAGGATCGCCGCATAATAAACCTGGCGAATGACCGAAAAATTTCTTCCCTCATTAACTTCGCGCTCAATAGCCGGAATAACGATCTCGCGCATGAGTGCTTTGGTAAAAGCCGCTTTCTCATTAGACACAGCATCGGATTCATTCTTCGCCATGGCCAGGCGATCACTATCCAACATCACCTTAAGCTTGGCTTGCGTCACGTAAACAGCATTTCCCTTTTCAAACACCTCTGCCTTCTCAGGCATGATCCAAACCTTATTGAAGGTATCGACAGGAATATCCGTCGTTCCAAATTTATCCTGAGCTTCCTGATATATCCTTGCCCAGAAATCCTTCCCCAAACCTTTCTCCGGATAGATCAACGATGAGGTCAACTGCTTAAGAACATAATCCTGAGCCAACATATCCCGACCAAGAACAGTCTGCCCCAAGCCTTCATCAATGATCCGATCCTGCTCATACGGGGACAAATTCACCCAAAGCTGTTCCTCGGGAACTGTCACTGCGGCAAGAAAATACTTAGCAATGCGTTCGCCTTGCTCTTTAATAACCGTCTGGTCTGAGGAATCATTGCCAGAATCAACAAGGAACTCAAAATAAAGCGGTTTTTCAGGATGGACGGCCAGACCTCTCACAAGGACAGGCACAAACACAGATGACTGTTCGATCATCTTGCCTGGTTCAGGAAGCGTAGAAACAAAAGCACTCTGGGCATAAACAGAGGCCGGACTGAATAAAAGAGAGAAAATAAGAATAAGATGAACAGATCTTTTCCAGAAATAATAAAAGTTCGATCCCAACATTCGTTCCTTAAAGAAGATTTTGTGCCATTTCAGTCTGATAGATATCCACTCTATAAAAGAGTAACATATAATCTATCTCTTTGCCGTTTTTAACAAAGAATGAACTTTAAGTATATTCTCGTTCTCTACACCCAGAAATCCGGCGACATAACGCAAGAATGCTCACCCTCTTATCAAATCCTACAAAGCAGACTTCAAGAAAGACCAACCTCCCCATAAAACACGAAAGCTACCCTTTGACCGGAGTCATTGAGTAGCTTTATATGATTATAGCTAGCTAAAACCATCCCCAACGAAATATAGGATTGTAAAGAAAAACCTCACTCCTCCTGACTGGGGATCCTACCACTATCGCCAACATATGAGTCGATCAAAACAACCATTTAAGCATCCCACATACGGAATTATTTGGTCCCCACAAGTGTCGATAGATCAGCCACAGAGAACGTCTTTTGAATGACCGGCGTGAATCCAGTGAAATTCCCGCTTAAAATATGCGCATCGATACTATTGATCGCTGCCACCGGAATAACTATTCCATTTGTATTGCGTTCAATTTTTGTATTCCCAATGGCCGGATTCAAATCGATACCACCATAACTATTAACATTCCCCGAAGGAGAAGAAATCATCGCTTGTTCTTCTGGAACCTCTCCATTCCATCCACCTGGCAACGCATAATCTCCCCCCTTTTGAGCCCTGGAAAATGCTGTGCCTGAAGACAAAGACGCCGTCCATCCTACTGACCGAGGGGCGGCTCCTCCAGTTGTTACATCTATCGCATCTGGCGCAATCCTTCGGCCTCCTCTATAATCATCAAAGAAAGAACCTATATTCCCCATCAATTGCGCATACTGTCTTCTGTATTCCGCAGCCTTCGTCGCGTCTATATCCTGATAATACGCGGAAAGCTCAAGAAGAAACAAGGCCATCTCACTGCTTACAGCCGGTGATAACATATTGTGCCCGGCCTCCTCACCAGAGCGCGCATATCCAGCCACCCCATACTGATCAGTAAAAGCGACCCGTCTATTGGTCGCTGCCAGCATTTCCTCAACCACCGCTATCCGTTCTTCCAGAGTACCGCCAAAAGCTGCCCTGGCATTACGATTGTTACTGTATAGCATTAAAGAAATCGGCGCCAAGGCTGTTGTCATTGTGTTAAATTGTTCCTGGTCCGTTCCAAGAGGAGTCTTTTCCCACTCAGCAGAATAAAACTTCTCCGCCTCATGAAAGACAGCAGCGCCGCCGTTATACATCCCTATTAACCACTTCCAAATATTAAGCGCTACGTCCAAATGCCTTTGATCCTGTGTCACATCATACAAATTAAGATACGCATACAAAGCTCTTAAGTTTGATTCTGTTGTCTTTAAATTATAAAAATAATTAGAATCAACCTTCCCTGTCTGAGGATCAAAATAATATACTCCCATGGGGCCATATCGCAGCCCGCCATTAGTTTTATCCTGAAGCAATGTCAACGTAATCGCCAACCTCTTAACAAACGCAAGATATCGTTTCTTATACGTTGCATTTGTGGTTCTGTTATAAGCATCAATTGCCAAATTGATCATATCCGAAGCATCAGCGACATTAACACCCCAATCCCAGGTCTCCCACCACTTATCTTTAGCCGTTCGATTCGTTGTCCGCACCAACTCCAGAGGGAGCCCTCTCACAGAAACTCTGCGCCCACTGTCATTTAAAGCAAAATATTTGTTACCTCTGAAAAAGAACAGTCCATCCTTACCAGACTGGGCTACAAGAGAATTAATAATGGTAAAATCCCCATGCTCCCGCTGCTGGATCAATCCAAACTCAAGAACCGCCGACATCTTGGTTCCTGTTTTCGTCCAGGAGGGATTAGGGAACGCCTCTTCTCCCGCATAATTTAAAGGCAATCCCTTGGTAAGGCCGCTAGGGACAAGCCCTTCACCAAATAATGCTAATTCCGGCGGATAACTATAAGTAGGCTTCAGCGCAGCGGCCTTAGCCGCTGCGGCAACCGGCTCTCCCGCCTTGGCTAATGGCGCTCCTAATCCGAAAGCCGCAAGGACTGCTGCTCCCGAGAATTTAAGAAAACTCCGCCTGCTCAGAGCCAACTTGGCATCAACAGCGGAAAACTCGCCATCAGGCAATTTCCCATCGACTTTCTTAACGATCATCGCTGCTTCATGCGTGAAATCTGCCCCGCCGGAGAAATATTTCCTTGGCGTTATCTCCTGTGTGACAGGATCCACATCTTCTTTAATATAATTAAACGCCCCTTTATTAAATTGAGAAACGTATTGCTCATAAACTCTTTTGTTCATCGCTGGATCAGGAATATGCACCCCATTTGTCTTGGACTTATCACTGTAAACTTTAGCTAGCAAACTTTCCTGCAACCTCTTTTTATACCAATTCGCCAGAAGCAAAGAATGATAGATCTGCCGTAAGTTCGCAAAGGCCTTCCCTTCATTCACTTCCCGTGTGATCTCAGGTATAAAAATCTCCCTCATGATCGCTGAGGAGAATGTGGATCCTTTTTTAAGGTCTTCCACTGTGACGCTGCCCAACCCATGTTCGGTGCTGTTTTTATTGGCCTCCAATGCCAGATAATCTTCTTCCTGCATGACCTTCAAATGACTTTTAATAATAAGAGCGCCTTTTTCGTGTTCGTAGATCACAGCTCCTTCAGGAACAATCCAAACTTTGTTAAATGTATCCAACGGAATATCTGTCGTACCAAACTGTTCCTTGGCCTTGCTGTAAACCTGACTCCAGAATTTTTGACCTAACTCTTTTTCCGGATTCATGAGCGCGGAGGCCATTTGCTTAAGAACATAGTCCTGCGCCAACAAATCGTGCCCCATCGTAGTTTTACCGAACCCATCAGGAATGATCCTATCTTTCTCGTAGGGGCTTAAATTAACCCACATCTCTTTCTCAGGAACAGTCAAAGAAGCCAGAAAATACTTAATTAACTGCTCTGATTGTTTCCTAAGATCTTCATCAGAAACCCGAGAATCACCCTGATTAACAATGAATTTCAAAAGAAACGGGTCATTAGGATAAATGTTAACTCCCTGAAGCATCAGCGGCTTAAACGTTTCTCCCGATACAGAGACAGAACCTGGCAAGACCGTTGAAGCGCCTTGAGCAAGTGCCACTGGCATGAATATTGTCTGAATAACAAAGACAACAATCATGATATTAACGAGAACATTAAATGACTTTATTAGCCGCATAAGGACCCTCCTGGATACATCTTAATGTCACAGTCGTAATTTAAACATAACATATAAACAAATTGATTAACAAATATATCCCTTAACAATTCCATCAGTTTCGTGAATAGCCCATAGCCTTCTCTAAGAAGATACCAGGCTCACTGACAGGTGCAATGCTCATAATAACCGGACTGACCCCGATCCATCGACCACCAAACCTGGGAGACAAATGACTAGGAACCCTTACTTCATAATGACCTCTCGTGTTACGACGCAGATACTTGAGATCAAGATCAATACCACCATTCACCGGATCAGCGCTCAAGAGGGGCATCTTTCCCGTATTAAGATTAACCCCGGCCACCGTGTCCAACACCTCGACTGCCCCGGGCGCATACACAACAAGCCGGGACGATGGATTCCTGATCGCTGCCGCTACTTGCCGGGCAGGACTTACCTGCGGATACACATCATTCCCTTGCTCAGATGCCAATACGACATCAAAAGAACCCTGGGGTGCCTGGATACTGCCATCTGATCCAATAAGTGCGACTTGTTGATGAGGGTCCAGGCGCTTCATTTTTGAAAGTTGTTTCTGGTCACGGTCAAAAACGACAAACTCTGCCTGGATCCCATACAGCTTAAGCAGCTGCCGTGTGGCATAAACGGTCTTAACTTCTGGCATCTGTACAAAAGCAACCCGAATAGGTTCCTGCGCCCCATGCCCGTGAACTTCAACAATACTGTGCACCGCCGAACGCGCCATGGTCCGCACATCCTCTCCCATCCTCAAATTTCTAGAGAGAACCCTCAACAAAAGCTCCTGTCTGTCAACGCATTGATCAGCGATCTGCTGAACCTGGGATATCAACACCCCCACAGCCTCCTCCCTGTCTTTACGGACGGCCAGCTCACGATTTGCTGAACTTCTAAATGCCCTGGATCTAATCACCGCCTCCCTATTTGCCTCTCGCAAGACGGCCGTATCAATCTGCAGGGATGCGGCTGGATCCCTCTCGATCTCTAAAAGCAGGGCATTGACAATTCTTGCCCTATGCTCGATGCCAAATACATTCTGAACAATCTGGTTCTCTTGAAAGACCTCATTCAATTTCTCCTGCAGTCGACCCAACAGCCCCTCATTGGTCCTTAAGAAAGGAGAAAGCCGAAAAACCGGGACCCCACCGACAAGCTCTCTTTCCACTAAACCAGCTGCGCGCAAAACACGCATATCCGCTTCAACTGAACCTGACGAAATCTCTGCACGCGTCACAAGCTCATTTATCACAACTGGACGATCACGATTGCCCTCTTCTGCCATGATCGCAAAGAAATTCGCAGGCGATCCAGGTAAAGCGTGTTGCCCCTGAGCAGCGAACGAAATCCTGGATCCTAAAGAGGGTAGATCGTTATGAGCAAAAGCCAATGCCATTGTCCTCAAAGCAACCATGTACTGACTGAGGATGGGATCCGCCCGCTCAAAATGCTCAGCCAGGACCGCTGTAAAAGAACGATCCATTTGCTGCAATGCCTTACCAAGACTGGAAAGTTCAAAAGCCTTGGTCTGGATCAACAAGCCCAACGATAACCGAACTGTCTTTAAAAGAAACTCAGCTTTCTGAAGACGCGATAGGCGGTCTGTGTTGCGAATGAACTCCTTGAGCCTTTCCGGTTTCACATCATAATGCCCTTTTATTGTCAATTCATACAACCTGACAAGAGAATCCACGTTCCAGTCAGGGCTCGAAAAATAATCATCAATGATCGAATGCTCAGATGTATTGTAAAACTCCATCAGCTGTTCTCTTGTCATAGCTACAAGCGTCCGTAATTCTTCCGGCCATGAAGCGACCATCTCATCCGTGATCCGGCCTTCCGTCATATAATCCTGCATAACACGAACGGAAAGGTACATCCGAGTACGCGCCTCTTCATTAATATATTCACCAATGAAATCCCGAATGTTCTTCGCCTTAGTCCTTATGACCGCCCGCGGATTCACTTCGGCAACAATGCTATCCCGATAAGACAACCCTTTTTCGATCACAGCCAAAGAAATAATATCCTCGAAAGTCCCATCAACAATTTCCTGATGCTCATGACGATTAATGTTATATAGCCTGTCAGGCGATTCCGTTGCCCATATACGTACCTTCCCATCATAACTAATCCCGAAATTAAGCCCCAAACTGCCACCAGACGAATAAACAACCCCCGGGTTATCACGATGATTCTTCTGCATATCAAGATCAAAGACTTCACTATTACGCGCAACGACAACTGGATCACTCAAGTCAACCTTGGTATCAGAGTGAAAATGCTTGGCATAACCTACTGTAAGCTTCAACCCACCCTCAAGCTCAACTTTTACTTTCTTACCAGAAATCTTGATCGGCTTATCCTTATCCTCATCGGGCACAGTAGTCGCGATGACCTGATCAACGTCGCGGGTTTCCGAGACCTCACGACTCACAACTTTAAAATTAGACAATAAATCATCCACCGTAGTATCCCCAAATAAAGTGTGGATCTGCAACTCAAGAACATCCGGACTGATCCCACGTGCCTGAAACGCCTTGATCAAATTGATGTACGGCCCCTTACTCAGAGACCCGCGATTGATCTGTTCCGCATGTTCCTTGTCGATGCTAACCCGCAAAATGATCTTCCCCGGGTTCTTCATTGTCGATCGACGATGTTCAATCGCCGCCAACAAACGATCAAGAGTCTGGTCCATATGCTTTTGCCCCATCGCCCAATAAGCGCTTGTGACCAAACAAACAGTATCAGAATGAACCTCCTCCAGAATCCGGCGCACCCCGTCAAACTCGATAAAGGGATCCCCTCCGCCAGAAACCAGGAGATACCCTGTGTTGGCATCATTCAAGAATTTAACGAGCTTGGTCATCCCCTCCGGGGTGAACGCGTCATCTTCTGTTGGCCGTCGAGGTTTAGGAGAAGCAAAAAAACAATGCTTACACCCAACCGGACAGAACCGGGTCAACCAGAGGCAGGTCATGCTTTTTCCTGTATAGTTATTCAAAGGCTTCACTCGCACATCCTTCACAACCATATCTCTAATCGCCTGAGGTAACTTAAATGCCTGCCTGGCCAACTCACTGGCTCTGGATGACAATTGGCTGTCCTCAACAGGCAATGCGCGCCACTCCACATGATAGGGCGCTCCATTCATGGCGAACTCAACTTGTGAACGATCTACAGGGGCCCGCTTCAGACGCTCCCGGGCCTGTTGAAGGATCGGCCGAGGATGAATATTGATCCCTCCCGAGAAATAATGGCGAGGCATGGCCTCTCCCGCTCCAGAAGATGCATCCTCCTTAATAAGATCAATAACACCTTTCTTAAACGCCTCCACATATCGGTCGTAAATCTTCCGACTAGTGGCCTTATCATCCAGCTCAATCCCCCGCACCAAAGAATGGTCCACATAGGAAGAAGCCAACAAAGTTTGTTTTAGATTCTCTTTATACCAAGCTGCTAAAATGATCGCATGATAAATCTGTCGCAAACGGGCGAAGGTCGCCCCCTCGTTCACCTCTTTTTCAACCTCAGGAATAATAATATCTCGGACGATCCCTGTTGAAATGTCATTAACTCGGGACATCTCCTGCGCATCACCGGTCTCCTGACGCGTATTCTTCTCCCGGGCCAGATAATCCTGATCTGTCATGACCTTTAAATGGCTACGAAGAAGGACAATCCCGCCCTCGTTCTCGTCAATATCCACAGAATCAGCAACGATCCAAACTTTGTGGAATGTGTTAACAGGCAACTCCACATCCCCATATTTCTCATGAACCTTCTGATACACGCGCGCCCAAAACTCAGCTCCCAGGCTTTTCTGAGGATCAAGCATGGAAGCCGTCAACTGCTTCAACAAATAATCCTGCGACAAGAGATCCCGCCCCATCTCAGTCTGAGACAAATTATCGCTAATGATCCGATCCTGTTCATACGGAGACAAATTAACCCAGACATCACTCTCAGGAATGGTTAACGCTGCCAGAAAAAACCTGATCAGTTTCTGAGATTCGGTCTTTAACGTCTGGGCATCTGTTGGGGCATTTCCGGAATCCAGCAGAAAATCAAAACCAAAGGGATCCAAAGGATCAACTGTTAAACCCTTGATCATAACCGGCGCGAAATTCGTTCCGGGCAAAACCATGCTTCCCGGTGCCGGCAACTCTGAAATGGTCTGGGCCAAAACTTGAGGCAAAGGCCCACTCGTGGCCAAAAAGGCCGCAAGGGTAAATATACAGAATAATTTCTTAATAAACTTTCTTCCCATCCTTACCTCTTGATTAACGACCCACCATCCAGAATAAGTATAATCTATAGATATAAAATAAATACAGACTAAGGGTCTTAACAAGAAAACGATTTCCCGATTTTCTATAACTCTCTATATTTCTTACGTTTTATTGTCTCATTCAAAATAAGAAATTAATAAAACCGACCCCATAGACTTGACAAACCATCATGAAAACTTATCAGAAAGCCGTCATTTCTCTATATAAATACGAAAGCCACCTTTTGACCGAAGTCATTAAGTGGCTCTGTATTGTTATTGATTTAAAATTTAGCTTTCCCGTTTCTGCCTAAACTAAACATGCTCGAGAACAAATAGCCTTCAAATTATAAAGACTGAGATTAAGAACGTACATATTTGATTATCAATATTTTAGAAAGTTCTTGAGAATTCTATTCCTAAATTCTACAAACTGATCGCCATTGTTTTCTTCTCAAAAACTGCTATGAATTATTTTGCTTTACATACCGCTTCTTGATACGCCCCGAATCCTCCTTAAACGGCCCTTCATTCATGGCATAGATCTTAATAACCGGCTCAACAGCCTGGGCATACTCCTCCCTGGCTTTCTTATAATCCAAGCTTAACCTGGCAAGCCCAACAGACAAGATCCGGCCAAGTATCGATTCCACCTGAGACCTCTGTTCCATATCGCTTAACTCAAATTCAAAACAAGGCCGTGGATTACCCTGAAGATCATCAATTAGCGAAAGCGAGAACGAATTAATATTTCTAGCCAGGATCGCATCCGAATACACAATGCTTTCCACATCTTCTGGATAGATATTCGCACCCATAATGGAAATAGTGCTGTCTTTCCTGCCGTAAACATAAAGAAACGGCAAATACCAACGAGGATACTGACACTTTCTCTCCAACTCTAAAAGATCGATATGATGACGTTTCAACCGACCCTTCATATCATCAAAAGTAATCATGCCCCCTTCATCCTTGATGTTATAGCGAATCCTCGGCGACAATGTCCAGGGCTTACTAATCGTCACCACAATCTCTTTTTCAATGATCTCAATAAAATGATCCAAAGGATTATACTGAAACAACATCGGCAAACGCTGATCCTCACCAAACAATGTTTGCCTTAACGCTCTATCCTCCACACATAATTTTCTAATCATCACGCTCAGTGGATTTTCCCCGGCCATTCCGATCTCAAGATCTGACGCTCCGTAACCCGAGAAGACCGTCTTTGCGTATTGAAGCAAATAATCACGCAAGCCCTCGGACATCCCTTCTCCACCCACTAAAATATGGATCCTATAATCTTTCCACTTAAAACCTCTTTTCTCTCCTTCATCCATCAAATACTTCAAAAAAGGGGGATAGCCGTTCAAAATATACGGATACTTATTCCCAAAAAATTGCATAGTCCTCAAAATTTTATCAATATCAGGACCAATAGATTTCACCACTCCCAAAGACTGTGACGCAAGCGCCATATTGAACCCGGTCGCCCAAGCTCCCATACTGAACATATTAAGAACGATATATTTTTGATCTCCGAAACAATAGCGCAAATACACACCAATCACATCTTTGACCGTGTCCCTCTCTTTGACGCCTCTGACCCAGTTGAAAGGAATCCCCGTTGACCCGGAAGACTCATCAATCACAACGCCTTCCTCAAAAAACTTCCCATCCAGACACCGCTCCTCTGTCGTATAAGCCAAGATATAATTCTTTTTATCCATGACTGGCAATGAAGAAAAAATTTCCTGGATATTTGTAGAACGGCAGGACCAATGATTCGCTTCAAGGAACTTCTTGTATGCGGGAACTCGTTTATAGGTAAGCAGAAATTCTTTCGCCGCCCTAAACCAGCATGCCGTCGCTCCATGATGTTGTGGCGCGTGGCCAACAACAAACGAAAAGATTCGATAATTCTTTAAAATCCCATTCTGAAACAAATCAACGATCTTTATGAACCAAAGCCCTATTCTATCCGTAAATCGAATACGCATCTCGAGCCTCTATGATTACGCCTCAAAAAAATAATAAACCAAAGCCACCTTAAACTATCCTTCTTGAGCATCCTTCTTGTGCTCATGCTCCCGCCCCGCATAAACTGTTCTCGGCGGCACAATGGTTCCCTTGGGTACAATCGTTCCCGCGGCGATGATAGCCCGATCGCCAATCTCGCATCCCGGCATAATTGTACAGTGCGACCCTAAAAGGACATTGCTCCCAATCTTCACCTTCCGTAATCTCAATGAACCTCTCTCAACAATATGACCGTTAATGATCGCGCCACCACCGATAACCGTATTGTCCCCAATCTCCAAAAGGGTCGCATCAAAAACATATTTGGAATTGAAATGAACATTCTTTCCCAACTTAGCACCTAAAAGACGAAACAGGATATTGGCAAAAGGCGTAAGAAGAATGAAATCAATAAACGTGTAATGGATCATCAGGAAAAGCGAGCTCATAAACGCCCATTTCATGGCTTGCATGGAAGAGAGCGGATAAGTCCCCTCCTTTAGCCTTAACCCCAAAACGGTCCGAAACGTGCCCACCAGCAAAATAAGAGTTAACCCGAAAATGAAAAAGCCCGCCGACAGAGATACCCCGAGGAGAAAAAGACGTAAAATAGGCGCCGTTACCAATGTCGCTTGCCAAACTTTCAGAAAAAGAGCCACCCCGGGCACTAAGGCTGCCCCGAAGAAGACTGACCCCATCAAATACATAAAGATCGCAAACAACAACTGAGCCAAGACTGTAAGAAACCATTTCATACACTTTCCCCCTTATAACGTGTTGGCGAACCACTCCAAACAAGGCTCCATAAACTGATGAGGCTGCTGATCAAACATTGTTTCCGCATGACCGAGCTTCTTAAGAATGATGAGCTTCTTAGGCTCTTTAGCCTTGTGATACAATTTCCGACTATGTCGTGCGTTTATCAACCAATCTTCAGCGCCATGAAGAAACAAGATTGGCCGAGGAGAAATCCTATCAACAATGTCGATTGGGGCAATTTTTGATTCCCACGGATGACTAGGACGAACCCCCTTGCCTTTAGCTTTGAAACCTAAATTCAACTTAAGATCATCCAACATCGCAGGTTTCCAAAAATGATAATCAATCTTCCAGAAATCATAAGGAGCGCTCACGGCAATCACGGTCTTGACATCTAGATTCTGCGCAGCTTCTATCAGGCTGATCGCTGCCCCTAAAGAAAATCCCATAAGGCCGATCGACTCATATCCATGATCTTTAACATAGGCGATAACTGCCTGCAGGTCAGCACATTCTTTCGATGTCCACGTAAAAAGTCCTGAGCTCTTCCCATGCCCGCGAAAATCGAAAGCAATAACATCATAATGAAGCGCCAGCGCTTTTGCAATTTCACGAAAGAGATACGCATCTTTAGCATTAAAAAATCCATGCGCAAGAATAACGGCCTTCTTAAAACCCTGTTCATGATGTACAGCTTCTATACGGTGATGATCCTTTGTCTTTAACGTCAAATTACGCATGGGGCTCTCCTTTGCCTGCTGCCGATAATTCCTGAGCAAGGGCCTTAACACGTTTAAGATCCGTCTTCCCGGTGCCTAACACAGGGATCGCCTCAACACGATAAAAACTATCCTTTTTCGGTATCCACAAATTAGGAATTCCTTTTCTGGCCAAGGATTCACACATCGCATCAACATCCATGTCAACGGCGTGAAGAACAACCAACCTCTCACCTTTCTTTTCATCAGCTACCGAAGAAACAGTAACCACGGGGTCCGTCGCCCCCAACGCTTCCATAATATTCTCTTCAACCTTGATATGCGGAACCATCTCACCGCCAATCTTGCTGAAGCGACTCAAGCGATCAGTGATCTTGATAAATCCATCCTCATCAATCGTAGCCATATCCCCTGTGATATACCATCCATCCTTCAAGACCTCTGCCGTCTTACCCGGATTATTCAAATACCCCTTCATCACATTCGCACCCTTAACTAAAAGCAACCCCTCCTCATTTGGCCCCTTGATTTCGAACGTGTCGGGATCAACAGCTTTAACAGCAACCCCTGGGATCGGATGACCCACTTTCCCAAACTTGTGTCCAACCTGCTGCTCCATGGTCTCATCATTCACATAACTAGGAAATCCGACAGTAACGATAGGTGACAATTCCGTCGCCCCATATCCTTCGAATGGCGTCACACCAAATTTCTCCTGAAACGCATTGGCCAATGGTTCTTTTAACTTCTCGGCACCAACAACAGCCATACGAACTGACGCGAACTGTTCTTGCGAGCACTTCTTAACATACGCTGACATAAATGTCGGCGTTCCCATAAGGATCGTACCTTTATATTTTTCGGTAAGCTTGCCAATGGTGCTGGCATCCAGCGGATTTGTGTGATAAACAACCCCCACAGCCGTCCCAACGGGAAAACACATCGTCGCTGTGAATCCAAAAGAATGAAAGAACGGCAATGCGGCCACAACCGTATCTTCCCTGCGAATATTAAAGACCTGATATAAACTCTCAATGTTCGAAAACACATTCGCATGCGTCAGCAGAACGCCTTTGGGCTCACCCGTCGATCCGCTTGAAAAAATGACCGTCGCCACATCATCCACATTCAATTTATCACCACGAACAAACAAATTACACAACAACCACCTCGGAAAAAGAACAGCAGCCAAAAAATATACACCTGTCTTTACAGCGCTAATCTTTGCCTTCATGTCTTCTAAGAAAACCATCTCGGGCCTGACTGAAATCCCTGCCTTCTCCAAAAAGGACCGGGATGTGATGACCATCCTCATATTGCACTGTTTAATACATGAATCAAAGGCTTCCGCAGAAAGGGTAAAATTCAAGTTCACAGGAACCTTTCCAGCAAATGCAACAGCGATATTAGAAATAGCCGCCATACATGAAGATGGCAATAACACCCCCACCATTTCATTCGTTTCCTTAGGACGACGATCAGCCGGAAACAACACTTTTGCTGCCGCAACAGCAGCAGCAAAGACTTTCGAATAAATAAACCGCGCTCCCATCGAATCTGCCATACAGAATTTAAAAGGATGCCGTTTCACCTCATCAATAAAAGCCAGATGAAGCTTCTTGCGCCACGCCCCACGCAAAATATTAGCCTCTGCGCCAAGTTCTTGAACCGCCAAACGCACGTGATGGGTTCTTGATGTCGCGGGCATGGGTTTACCAAACACGATCGACACCGGATACAATGTCAACCGTGGAATTTTCCAAAAATATTTCCCATGAGAAAATGTATAAATACTGCCCCAAATGTTATCAAGATACAACGGAATGATCGGAGCGTTCAGTCCTTTCATAATGTGCTCAAAGCCCTTATTAAAAGGAAGCATGTTACCTGTACGCGTCAGAACACCCTCAGGAAATATACAAACTAGTTCCCCATTCTCGATCGCCTTTCTCGCCTCCAATAATGCACGAGCAATCGCCTTAGGACCCTCATCGCGATCGATCGGAATGACCTTTAATACGCGACAAAATAGATTGATAATAGGAAGATCATAGATCCCGCGGTACATAATATAACGGACAGGTCGCTTCAACGCCGCAAGGATCAAAACCGCATCAACATAGGAA
Source organism: Candidatus Omnitrophota bacterium (assembly GCA_015228785.1). GTDB lineage: Bacteria > Omnitrophota > Gorgyraeia > Zapsychrales > Fredricksoniimonadaceae > JAAYZZ01. Next base: position 16,245 of record JADGCU010000007.1, on the reverse strand, counting down.
ATATGATTGGCAATAAGTAGCGCCCCGCCCTCTTCTGGGACCTGATCGCTATTGACCACCCGTAACTTGTAGACCGAATGAGCAAGGACCCAATTGACCAATCTCACCAAAGCAATGGGTAATGTCACAACAATATAAACTGTTGCGATTGCAGATAAAACAGCGACAATCCAAAAAATCTTGTCAGACCCTATCGCCAATTGTCCGCCAAAGAACCATAGGAATCCGCCTGCCAAAAGAGACCCGAATGAGGAAACCATGTTCAAGACCGACAGATACTGACCACGCTCTTCTGTCGGGCTCCATCGCTGAAAGAAGGCATTTAGCGGAACCGTATAAAACCCGGCGCACACGCCCAAAATAAACAGCATCGCCAATGCCGCATAAAAGTGACCACCAAAGCCCAACAGAAAAGACATGATTGTAATCCCGATGGCCCCCAACGGCACAAGTCCCAGCTCAACCTTCCCTTCAGACGCTACGCCTGCCAAAACGCTTCCTGCCGCGATCCCCAGAGAAACAGCCACCAGAAGAATGCTGATCTGGATCTGCCCGACAGAAAGGACATGGGCACCATAAATCAAAATATTCATCTGAAAAGTTGCGCCGAGAAAATTAAAGAAAGCCAGCGCAAGCATCGTAAGCCACAATCCCGTATCATGACGAATACCCACCAAGGCTTTCCAGGTCCCTGATAAAAACCCCTGTGACTTAACAGACACCTGATGCTCGGAACGGATCGCAAAACTCACCCCGAAACCGATCAATGCCAAAAAGGTCATCAATAACCCAATAAAATACAAATGATCATTAAAGGGCTTAAACAACAAGCCTCCCATGGCTGTTCCTAGAATAATCCCCACAAATGTAACGAGCTGAATATACCCATTACCCTTGGAAAGCTCTTCCTCATGAAGCATCTCTGGTAAGATGCCAAACTTGGCAGGACTAAAAAGCGCACTATCCACCATGAACAAAAACAATGTTCCGCACAAGAACCATAAATTCCCTGTCCACAAAGCCCCACTCGCCAATAAAGCAAAGGCAACCTTAACCAGTCCCATCACAATAATGACCATGCGTTTAGAGAAACGATCCGCAAGATGCCCGGCAAAAGGAGAAAAGATCACAAACGGAAGAATATATAAGACCCCGACAATGCTGACCGCACGAGTCGCAGCCTCGGAGGATAGTAATATTTGGATCGCGTAAAGTGAAACAACGACCTTTAATAAACTATCCGTGATCGCGCCCATAAACTGTGCTATCAATAACGCCTTAAACGATCCCGTCTTACAGGATCCCTTAATATTTTTCTCCATACATTATCCTTTTGAATTTTTAAGACCGCGAAACCATTTCAACATAAGGGCCGCAACCAACTTCTGCTCCGACGAGGAAAGAACTCCCATAGCATTCTTCATCGCTTGTGTATACCCAGGCCACGCCTTGTCCAGAAGAAGCGACCCTTTCATGGAAACACGGATTACATTGACACGCTTATCGCCTTCACGCGCAGACCGCTCAATGAGTTTGTCGCGCTTCAATTTTTCCAGAAGGCGCGTCATGTTCGACGGGGTCACCATCAGCCTCTTGCCAATCTCTCTCTGGCTCAACCCCTCTTCTCCCCCCTGATGTTTGATCACCATGAGGACATTCATTTTGGCCGGGGTCAATCCATGCCCATCCAAATACTTGGCTACCTGATTAAACAAGGAAGTATAAACTAAGACCAAACCATAAAAAGCCTCTTCCTCATATTTACCCTTCCCAACTTCTATCCCAAACGCCTGAAGATCATCCATAAAACCAGCCTTCCTTTCTAAAAATCAGCATAACATAGGATAGTTGATAGGTCACCCGTATCTTAAACTTCCCCTGTTTCCCTATTTCTCAAGCTTACGATACCCCACATACACAAGGACCGCAAAAGCCACCAGAAGAGAAAGGAATCTCATCCAATCCTGCAACTCAGACCAATATAAACAATAACCTTCTGTTAATGTGAATATCCCACCGAACATCAGCCCGGTCCCGATCGCCTGAACCGTTCCCAGCCCGCCCAAGACAATCGCTCCCAACCCAATAGGCACGGCAACAATGAACAAACGCTCCTGAAACACCTTCTGAGCCCTGTGATAAGCCCTCTCTTTTGCAACCCGCTCAGCTTCCAACTTAGCCTTTTCCTGTTCAGACGCTCCCTGGTCTAGCGTGTAACTCCGATATTGATGATAATCCTGCCACTTAGGTTGCGGGGTAAATGTACTGACACCATAATGGACCAGTAAAGGAAGAATTACCGCAATCCCAAAACCTAACGCAATCTTCTTGGCTAACATAACAACCTCCCCTTTTTATTTATTTTCTATAAACGTCCGAATAATATCTCTATAAGCAGGATCATTGGGTGTCCCGAAATGACCCTGTGTTTCAAGAAAAACAACTTGCTTGGGATCCTTGGCCCTTTCAAAAAGCCGCTCGGTCTGACGCCAATTGATCATAGGATCCCCTTTTCCATGGATTAACAAAATGGGCGTTCCCGCAATCCCCCCAATTGCGTTTTCCGGAGACTTCTCACGAATATCAAATCCGAGATCTAACCGAACAAAGAAAAGACCGATCTCTTTAAACGCTTTTCGGCAAAAAGAAGGAATGATGACCTCCCCGTCAACAATCATGTCTGCCATATCGCCCAAATTTGCGAAGGAAGAATCAATGATCAATTTATGAAATATCGGCATTTCTTTAGCTGCTTGGATCATCGCCGCCCCACCAAAAGAAACTCCATAGCCAATGATCTTGTCACTTGTAAATTTCTTCTCTTTCAAAAGATACTCAGCAGCAGCCATAATATCGCGACGTTCCTCATAGCCAAATGTCACTGTATGCCCCTCACTCATGCCATGACCACGAAAATCAAAAATCAAAACATTTAATCCCAATTCATGCCACATCTCAACCGTTCCAAGAAAGTTCGATTTATTAGCCGACAAGCCGTGAGCAATAATGACCGCCTTGTCAGAAGCCGCGGGAACAAACCAACCTTTTATATGAAGCCCATCGCTCGTCTTTAACGAAACATCTTCATACTCAAAACCCCATGCTGTTTTAGGAGTATGACCATCCCCTATCTTGACCCGGTGAATGGATGTCATAGCGAGAAAGAAGGGAATTGCTGATACAAAAAGGATCACATAATAAATAACCTTCTGAATAATCCTTCTTGAAACTTCATGGGTCGGCCAACGAATAAATTTCTTTAACACTCCATCCAAAACTATCTTAAATATCTGCAAAACAGAAAAGAACGCCGACAAGAGCCAGGCATAATAAATAACTTCTCCCCATGTCCAACGCCCTCCCAGCATATCGCTTAACCTTGAAACCCAAAAATAACTAAAGATCAGAGACGCCACAAGTAGCAGAAGCCACTTGAGAGCAATCTTCCGTAAGAAGTTTTGCCGACCCATAAGTGTCTCTACACAAAGCCAAATAATCGGCATTAAAATAAGCACCCATTCTGATGTAGCCATAATTCCTCACTGATTTGAAATATTTATAATAACTTTCCTAAAACCCTCAACAACAGCCGCCATTTTTATAAAATTAAGCGTATTCACTCTGTCAGAATCCTGATGGTAATTGGGATTACGCAAATAAGCTGTATCCGTAACCATAACCGCCGGGATACCAACATCCCAAAAAGAAGCATGGTCAGAGAAATTCAACCCCGGAATCATGCTGGGCGTGATAACAGAGGACATGGGAAAAGATGTCACCTTCTTAAAATTCTTCTCAATAGCACAAACTAATGCTTGCGACTGAAAACTCCCAACCACCGCAATGAAGTTTCCCTGATTCGGATAAAAAGGTCCCAAAAGCGGTAGATACGCCTGCGAAAATAATTTATCTGAATAGAAACCGATCATCTCAAAAACGATGGCGCTTTTAACTAATATATTTTTGGTTTGAAGATCTCTCACAAAGACGCGACTCCCCATTCTACCCGTTTGAAAGAATGGCGGCTCTTCATTCGCAAAAGCCACAAACATGATGTTTGTCTTTAAAGCTTCCTTCTTGAGACTTCTTGCTAACTCCAAAAGACCCGCAATCCCACTCGCATTATCATCGGCACCGGGGTTAAAACATGAATCGTAATGCGCACCGATCAGAATATATTCTTCTGAATCATTATTCTTGAGCTTAGCAACCAAGTTGCTGAATGTAACCCCTTCCACTTGATAAGGCCATTTCTCCACCATGTAACCAAGATCCTCGAAAGACTCACCGATATACTGCGCCGAACTATCTAAAGTTCCATAATTAAAGTTCCGAATACCGATCGTTTCGCTTAAATCCTTAACCGTTTGCTCTAAACGTTGAGATATAGCTCGCAATGAGGGGTCAGCCTGAAACACAGGAAAAGATATTTGCCAACCGTACCTGGTCAGAATAATAATCGTACAGCTGATAACGACGACCTTAACCAGTTTCTTACTAAACAACCACATATCTTTTTGCCACATAGTTGACATGTCAACCTCCTGAACAAAAGATAACACACGATTGTTGACATGTCAACTAAGCGGCCTAAAAAACAAAGAATTCACTTCCCTGCGCCGTAAAGTAAGACAATTTCCCTACAAGCAAATGCCTAACAAAGAAATTGAAGTATTTTAGGAATGGCTACGAGAATCTTATTGAAGAAATGCGAAGGAATAAACCCGCCTCCTCATGGAGCATTGCGGTCTTCAACAGCCCTGGCAAAACGCCTAAGACAGACATTACAAATCTTTGTTGTTTTCAGATCATGCTCAGCCACACTATTGGGATACGCCCGCGCACATCCAGGCGTCGTACAACGCGGAACTCCTGCTATAAAACCCACAGTCGAAAAAACCTGCTTGGTCGTACGTTCAAGAAGCAGCTCCTGCGGAGGATGATCCATAGAAAACCGGGCAATACTCACCACACCAACCCGCCTAGCCATATCTGCGGTCCCAAAAATGAAATTCAACCCCTCCACCCGCATATCCTGCGCGATGACAATAAGAAGCCCCAATGTTCCAGGCTTGGACAAAATATCCTGATAAACTGGCCAACCCCGGTCCAGGAGCAGGTCCGCATTGATCTGCTGCGCAAATAAATCTGAAGGGACCATATACGGCCGCTCCCATAACCTAACGTCAATTGAATAGGCCTCACGAAGCGCTCGCATCATATGATCTACGATCACAGGATCCACATCAGTAGCTACAGCCAAATACAATGTCCCGCTGATCTTGGGAATGGCCCCGTCATCCCACAAATTTTGACCCGCTCTAGCAGAAGTCTTACGTAACCTACCAGCCGGCCTCTCCTCAAAAAGACCCTCACCTGTGGAATCCCTATCTAAAACAGTTGTCAGCCAGGAAGCCACTGTCCAGCCATGAGCAGCTTTCTGCACGTGTTTTTCCGGCACCCTATCTTGAAACCCGCTATCCAATGGCTGAGATCGAATCAATATGGTGATAAACCATCCGGTCATGGCCACAGCTACAAAAACAGTAACAAATTTTCTTATCTTATCATCTGTCATAAAATAAATAGTGCTTAACGGACGAAGAAAAGCAAGGAAATGCCCTCAGATTCCATCAAAGACCAAGAATTCTCACATAATTTCCAAGATTAAATGTGCCCGTCCTGGCCTCTCATACTTTTACCATCTTCCCCATTCTTCGCCGTCTCCACTCTTTAATTAAAGAAAAAGAAGAAACCCATTAGCCAGATAAACCAGTGAAATAGCGCCAATAATAAGCCCCACAATCCACATTGATGGTCTTTTCAGAAGAGCCCCAACAGACGAAAGCATAATCCCAATTTGCGCAAAGACGACCGCCAAAGAAAACTGGCTTCCCCTCCTCACAACAAGCGCATTCTCCTTATTCGTCCCTTCAGCTTGTTTCTTGATTTCTGCCTTCTCCTGATCGTAGCGCTTGATATTCGCTACAGCTGCCTGCAGGTCTTTAGTGACAAACTCTTTTTGAGCCTCACTCATATCCGCAAGAAGCTTGAATTGAAACTCCTTTTGCTGGATCTCAACCAAATTCTGTTTAATGCTTTTTGCCTGATAATATGACCACTGACTTCCTTCAAGCGCAGTTAAAAGCTGTGCCTTGGCAATAAAATACGCTGATCTTGATCCTGCGATCGCAGCGACTACCGCTAAAACGGTCGTTGTTGCCGCAATGGCTTTCATCCACTTTTCCGGTAGCAAATCTGTTGCCATAAATAACCTCCTTATTATTTCTTCTTTAACAGATCACGAATTTCGACCAAAAGAAGCTCTTCCTTAGTCGGCAGAACGGGAACGGACGGCAAAGTCGGAGCTGCCGCTTCCTGCCGCTTAAGCGCATTAATACCCTTAACCAATAAAAATACCGCAGCCGCAACAATTAAGAAATTAACCGCAGCATTGATAAAAAGACCGTAACTAAGAAGAGAGGCCGGCCTACCATCAACCGCGGGTTTCAAAGTAACCGCTAAATTGCTAAAATCCATCCCTCCGATCAGAACGCCTAAGGGTGGCATAATGACATCGTTCACCAAAGATCCGACAATCTTGCCAAACGCTCCGCCAATGATAATACCAACGGCAAGATCAATCATATTCCCCTTCACTGCAAATTCTTTAAACTCTTTGACGATGGACATACACTCCTCCTTTATAAAATTGTACTCCTACTTCTGAGAGCCAAATAAGCCCTTGATCCCGGTAACAGTCTGGCTCGCATCGGTCTTGATCTGTTGAACAGTCTTCACTTGGGCCTGTCCACTACTAGCAGCTTGTTGCTGAGCCAACTTATCCTGTGCCATCTTCATCAATGCCGTCTTAGCATCCGCCATGATCTTCTTGGCATCGACTGACTTTGAATTAAGCGTCGTGATAACGTAACTTGCCAAATCTAATGCCGGTTGATAATTCCCAGCGGCAAGAAATTCTTTTGCCTTGGTCACAAGAAAATTCTCCTGCGAAGCTCCCACTCCCAGCTTCTTAGCCTGATCAACGGTTGCCTGGGCTTGAGGGCACAACTGCTGAACCGCCGCCTGTCCCGCGGCCTTAAGCGCAGAACCCCAAGATGTCTGCTGGGCAAGAACTGCCGTCGATACAATCCCCATCACAATACACGTCATAACAAATACTCTGGTTTTCTTCATACACCCTCCATTTTTCGAATCATCTTCTTCACCTTGATAATAAACTTCTGTCTTTATATCGCTAACGATATCGATAAACCACGCGAAGTCCCTTCTTGGAAATCTTTGCGCACATCGACTGTAACGGCGTCACAGGCCCCCGTTATAACAACTTGTTCTCTCCTCTCAACGCCAGCGCCCTAGCCTTATCTTTCTTACTCATCCGGTGCCCCTTCACTGGCATGTTACCTTTTTCCTTTAACATGGGCGCTCCTGTTAATAAAAAACCTTCAATGCTTTCCCGAGGCAAACGAATGCGCGTCTTTTTCTCGATCAACGAAAAATGAGACTGATCTTCATGGCCGATAAATGAAACCACTGTCCCCTTCTCGCCAGCCCTCGCCGTCCTTCCCATGCGATGAATATAATCATCGGCAGAACGGGGCAAATCATAATTCACCACATAAGGCAATTTATGAATATCAATCCCGCGTGCCGCAAGATCGGTCGACACCATAATCCGGAATTTCTTATCCTTAAAATCATGAAGCACCCGGACTCTTTGCGCCTGAGTAAGTCCCCCATGAAAAGCATCCGCTTCAATGCCAGCCTTCAACAATTTAACAACCAGCATATCCGCATCTCTGACGCTAGAAACAAAAACCAACACCTGAGGCCACTGTTCTGTTCGAATCAAGTGCCTCAAAAGAGGGCCGCGATTATTTCGATTGACCGTAATAGCCCGTTGATTCACCAGCTCTGCCGAAGCAGAACCTTCTTCCTCCGTAATACGCACAGGATCGACCATAAACTTCTGTGTCAGACGAATCACTTTTTCCGTAATCGTCGCGGAAAATAATAAATTCTGACGATTAGCAGGCAACACCTTTAAAACCGCTTCTAATTCTTCGACAAAACCAAGATCAAACATCTTGTCAGCTTCATCAACGACCAGAAACTTCACGTACGACAGATCAATGGCAGCGCGGCTAACCAGATCCAGCAATCGTCCCGGTGTCGCTACGGCAAGATCTGCCCCGTGGTGAAGGTTCCTGATCTGCAGATCAACATTAAGCCCACCGATGAGTGCGATCGTCCGCAAGGGCTTGGCCAGCTGTCGTCCATACGCCTTAAGGGCACGCTCCACCTGCATTGCCAATTCGCGCGAAGGCGCCAAAACAAGTCCTTTAATAACTCTCTTATCGCCGCTGACAGGACCTTTCACAAGCTGTAACACCGGTAAAGCAAAACTAGCCGTCTTTCCCGTTCCTGTCTTGGCCTGGACGATCAGGTCCCTCCCCCGCAAAATAATAGGGATCGCCTTCTCCTGAACAAAACTCGGCACCTCATAACCGGCAACCCGAATAGCATCGATCAAATCCTGAGCCAAACCCAAGGAAGAAAATGTCATGACACGCTCCTCTTGACCCAATGCAACCGGGCACTCTTGGAACGTGAATTATCATACTGCTCCTGAGGCGTCGGCCGAATAGGCTCGAGACTCATCTCGGCATACACCCCGGACTGAACCCCTTCCCGGAATGAACGGGCCACTCGATCCTCTTCTCCAGGATGAAATGTCAAAATAGCTGCCCGCCCCTCAAACTTCAAACACTCAGGAAGATTCTTCAAAAACTGCTCCAAGACGAAAAACTCATCGTTGACAGCGATCCGAAGAGCCTGAAATGTCCTGCGAACAGAGCGCGTCCGATCCTCTTCATCCGCCTCAGACGTTGCCCGCGGCAACGCCCTGCGTATAGCATCCGCCAGTGCGGTGGTCGTTTTAATCGGTGTACTAGACTTAAAGACACCCTTGGCAATACCACGCGCATAAGGCTCATCCGCATTGACACTCAGCATCTTGGCAAATTCATTTTCCGACAAAGACTGCAAAAGCACAGACGCCGGCTGACCTCGCTCGGGATTAAGCCTCAGATCCAACGGACCTTCCCTTTTAAAGGTGAAGCCGCGTGCCGGATCATCCAGCTGCATAGACGATACGCCGAGATCCGCCAGAACAAGATCAAAACAACCACCAATATCATTGAGGATCTTGGGGACACCGGCGAAATTAATGCGCCTGACTTTAAACACCTGTTCCGTAAACCCCCGTCCACGCAGGCGCGTCTCAGTACGCTTGATTTCAATCGGATCCACATCAATCCCCCACAAACAGCCTCCCGGAATAATCCGTTGAAGTAACTCCTGAGCATGTCCACCGTATCCCAGCGTGGCATCAAGCACCACCTGCCCCGCGTGAGGATCAAGCACCTTAAGAATTTCCTGGACCATGATCGGGCGATGTGTTCCCGCAGGGGTTTTCCCGCTATGAATAATCTTCGCCACATCATCCGCGTAACGCTCGGGGTCATGCTCTTTATATTTCTCTTCAAAACGACGCGGATTCTTGCCTGGATAGCGTACGCGCCGTTTTCGAAGCGGCACTTCCTGATTGCTGGAAGGATTTATCATGGACATAAATTAAAATGCTCAGGAGGATAACAAACGAGCTTAATATTTAAAGTTTATTATACTTTGTATGCTTACCCTTGGCCTTCTCTACGGGATACTTCTGTGCATTCTTAGCTAGTTTCTTGATCATCGCCCTTTTCAAATCAATTCCTAAATTATCTGAAAGCTCAAAAACATACATCGCGATATCCGCAAGTTCATCCGCAATCTCCTCGAGATTCTCACGCGCATGCTTCTTGACCTCTTCAGGATTCTTCCATTGAAAATGCTCCAAGAGCTCAGCGGCTTCTAAGACTAAAGACAAGGCCATATCTTTGTGATTATGAAACTGCTTCCAATCTCTATCATCGCGAAACTTCTTAATCTTCTGAACTAATTCAGCTATTTCTCCCATGATCGCTCCTCCATCATCCAAACCAACTACGAGTACCGTCGTCTATCACGTACGACACCTAACGCCACAAAGCTTGTCGCAGATTAGTGAAAACTTGATGTCAAAACCAATAATAAATTATCATAATTCATCAAAATGGGAAGTCAAGGCGGGAAATAGAAAGCCAGAAATCCTCGTCGAAAGCTGAGGGCATCACATAATTGCGGGGTTCATTATGAACCAACCGCCTTTAAGCAATAAAGACTAAATCTATAGGAAAAAACGCCATACTATTAATAAATTAGAAGATACAAAATAATTGCGTGCTTAATTTGTTCCGAATTAAAGTAAATCGATAGAGTAATTAATATCTGTTTTATATAACTTTTAAACAAATGTTACCGTAACAAGCTTGCCCATTCGCTCTAACTTCTGAGCAAGAAGTGGCACAATCTTATCGCGAGGAAGGATCCCCTGTTTTCGATAAACAATATCTGAATTGGCCGGATTACGGGCAAGCCCCACCGTAAAGCGGACAAAATCTGCATGCTGCAATAACGACACCAAATCCCCGGCAGCAGAGCGATCTTTAGCAATAATGCCCTCTTCCTCAATTATATTATAAGCCTGCATGAGCGTGATCGCGCCTTCCGTGACCATGTCAACCCCTTGGATAAAATACCGCGGCGGTGTTGAAAAAGAGACCGGCTTCTGCTCAACCTCGACTTTCCTCCCCGCGTACCGGGCCATAATATCCGCTGTCGTAGCGCCGCAGATAACCTTAAACCCTTTCGCTGCCCAAAATCCATCCGCCACCACACCATCACGACCGCTGTCCGCGGGCGGCCCGGTCAAGACATCCACCACAAGACCTGCCCGGCCATGGACCAGTAGAACCGTTTTGTCATCTCCGCTATGAGCCCCGTCATGATAATTAGCCTGCTCGATCACGCCCTGAGCAACCCGATGAAAATCAATGTCTTTCCCAACACATGACGACAGGAAAGTCTCCACGCCTTCCACCCCCCAGCCAAGATGAAAATTCTTCCCCATCCCGGCCTGAACAATTCCATCACTGATCAGCAACACTCCTTCCGACGGGAGAAGATGAAAATGTGACTCGCTCGCTATCCCCGCAGGAACAACCAGAGGATCTGCCCCGATCACATTCACTTCCCGACGACTGATAAGGAGAGATGCGGGCATCTCGTAACTAAGAATGGTCGTTGTCCCATCATTTAAGACCCGCATGAGTAAGAATGCCGAAAAAGGCATGGTGTGATCACGCCATTTACTCATCGTACCGACGACATTAAAGAATGCGTCCCGTAATGAGGCCCCTCCCTCGAGCAACTGCGCCAGGCGAGAAACGCTCATTTGAGAAGCGATATGGGCCTTGATCCCGGATCCGATGCCATCGGCAAGAATGATGGTCGTATGGTAAACGCTGCGCCGAACCAGAAAGGTATCGCCGCACGGGGCGCCTATGCGTTTGGATTCTTGATATGCTTCTGTGTCAATATGGAAATAAGGCATCAGCCTTTTTCCTTATCCTTGTCATTAACGGCTTCCAGCAGTTTGTTAACCAACTGTTCCCCCTTGGCCGTATATTCTCCGAGAAAATTGGCAAAATTCTTCGCCATCTCTATCTGATGAGCATGTAATTCCTTAGCCTGGGTCACCGTCTCATCCTTGACCTTCCTCAATCGCTCCGTAGTTTCTTCACGGGACGTGATATTGATAAACATGCCGACATATTGATGCTCCGCACGCAAAGCATATACGACTTCCCGAAGCACCACCCCATACTGCGGATACTCTCGAGGATCATCTGCAATTTCAAGCTGTCCCGAGGCCACCTTTTCAAAAGGATCCGGATCAAGAAGCCGTGAAATATGCTCTCCCACAATCGATGGCCCGACCTTGAACATCGTGCTGAAAGCTGGATTAAAATTGAGAATATTCAAATGCTGATCCAAGACCACGATGCCATTGGGGCTGGTCTCCATGATGCGATCTGAACGCTGTTCCGCCAGACGACGCATGAAAGGAATGCACATCTCAATACCGGCCATTCCCCGCACCACAGCAACCGCCTGGTCACGGCAAGTCGGGTATCCACAGGCCCCGCAATTCAGCTGCTGTTCCAAACGCGCTTTTCCAGCCTTCTCAAGAACAGTACGCACCTGCTCCTCAGAAATCGCAACATCCCCGAGTACAGGACGGGACTGAAAAGATGTCGTCAAATCAAGCACCGCGGGTTCCGGCCCATCAACAGGCTTGCGACCGCGTGCGTAGCGAATGACCCGACTTCGACGCTCAAAGGGATTACCCTCACGCCTGATACCCGGACCGTTCACGCAACCCTGCGGGCACAAAAGCGGCTCAATGACCGGAGCTTTTCCCTTCCCTCCGACAGACTTCAAGCATTCCTTAAATTCTTCAAAACCACTCACAAACATGAGTCTATCATCCAAAACATCCGTACACATCTGAGAAGTCGCAGCTGCACCCCCTTCAACAGGAAACAGCCGAGCCAGACCCAAAGGCTCTTCGTCAAACGAACTTTCCTCGCAAGTCCCCAGATCAATACCTCGCTCCTCAAAAAGCTGCTCCAATTCCTCAAAAGTAAGAACACAATCAATGAGCCCCTTCAACTGAGGACGCTCGGCCTCCGTCTTTTTGGCCGCACATGGCCCAATGAAAATGACCTTCGCTGTCATGCCCATCCTTGCCTTGATATGCCTGGCATGCGCCATCATCGGAGACACAATCGGGACCAGATAAGGGACCTTGTCTTTTTCATATTTCTCAACATAATTAACAACTGCGGGACATGCCGTACAAATATGAGGGCGAGCACCATCCTTGACGGCAACGGCCGTATCACGTGCGACCATATACGCTCCTATGGCCGTCTCGGCAACATAACGGAATCCAAGCCGGCGCAAAGCCGCTGGAAGACGAAAATATTCCCATTCTTCAAAAACACCAGCAAAAGCAGGCGCAATACTCGCCGCTACAAAAACCCCGCTTTTTAAGATCTCATCCGCAACGCCAACATCCTTACGATACGTTTTCGCCCCCTGAGGACATTCCCGAACGCAAGTGCCGCAGGCAATACAACGCTCATCATGAACGCGAGCCTGGTTTCCTTCCACCTTAATCGCTTTAATAGGGCATACCCGCACGCACCGGTAACAATCCCGGCAACGTGCCTCATTAGTAAAAATGACCTGTCGGGTGTTCTGTTCCATGCCACCCCCTTAATTCTTTCCTTGATACTCCCAAAACCATCAAGGCCTTATTTCTTCTTCAATCTTTCCTCAATAGCCTTATCAACCGCCAACGATGCCTTAGCGATATCGCAATGATCAATCACTTTATCTCCGATCTTGATGGTCGGCCCCTTGTCACATTTCTCAAAACAAAAGGTCGCCTTAACCTGAACCTGATCCTGAAGGCCCTGGTCTGCCACGCGCTTAGCGAGATGATGTAAAAGATCCTGACTTCCTTTCAGATAGCAGCTCGTCCCCACACAAACGCGGATCTCAAGCTTGTCGCCAATCTTTCCCTCAAAGATGACCATGGATTTGCCCTTCATTCGACGACGCGCATTGTAATGCGTATGCAGCAAATGATGAGCCTTTTCGCCCCCCACATCGCCAAGTCGGGTCTCGTATAGTTCTTTCAAGTAAGGATTTTCCTGGGACTTGTGCAGCTGAAGCATCTTATCCGCCTCATAAAGACCCTTGGTCCGATTCCGGCGATATTCAGGATCAAAATTCACTGGCTGCCCCGCACCATTGATACATCCGGCCGGACAGGACATAAACTCAATAAAATGATACTGTTTTTCCCCGGTCTTGATCTTCCGAATAATCTCCTTAGCATTCGCCAACGAATGGATGACCGCCAGTTTATAAACTTTCCCCGCAAGCTTGATCTCAGCCTCACGGATCCCGGCCTCACCCCGCACTTCGTGAAAATCAGGATTTTCGAGAGTCTTGCCCTCAACCTTCTCATACACATAACGCAAAGCTGCTTCCATAACACCACCAGTATTCCCAAAAATAACACCCGCACCCGTTTTGAACCCCATCGGCATATCCAGGGACTCTGGTTTCAGGTTACGGAACTGGATCCCATATTCGTTAATCATCTGGGCCAGCTCCTGAGTCGTAATGACATGATCCACATCGACTATCCCGCCCTCGACAAATTCAGGTCGCTTGGCCTCAAACTTCTTGGCCGTGCAAGGCATGATTGAAACCACGACCATATCTTCCTTTTTAACTCCCAATTCAGGAGCAAACACGCCTTTAGCAACAGAACCGAACATCTGCTGGGGCGACTTACACGTCGAAAGGTGCGGGATCAAATCCGGATGATGCTGCTCGACATATTTAACCCAGGCCGGGCAGCACGAAGTAAACATCGGAAGAGGAAGTCCCTTAGTGAGACGACGAATAAACTCATTGCCTTCCTCCAAAATGGTCAAATCTGCCGAAAAGCAGGTATCGAAAACCTTACGAAAACCCATCATCTTAAGCGCCGCCACGATCTGTCCGGTGGTGAGCTCTCCTGCCTGATACCCGAACGACTCGCCGAGTGCCACCCGCACGGCGGGCGCGATCTGAACGACCACGGTTTTCTTTGTATCCTGCAACGACTTCCAGACCGCATCGATCTCGGATTTGGGCGTTAAGGCACCCGTCGGACAAACGCGTGTACACTGGCCACAGTACACACACTGCACATCCTCCAGGCCCTTGCCAAAAGCCGGCTGCACCACAACATCATGTCCACGATAGGCAAAGTCAATGGCCCCGATCCCCTGAACCTCCGCACACATACGCACGCAATCACCGCACAGGATACACTTATTGGGATTGCGAACGATGGAGGGATTCCCGTCATCAATCGGCATGGGTTTCTGAATAGAACGAAACCTTACCTTTTCTACGCCCAGCTTCCTCGAAAGATCCTGCAATTTACAATTAGTGCTCTTTACACAAGTCGTACACTCTCTTTCATGATTAGCCAAAATAAGTTCCAGGGCCACCCGGCGGATCTGGCGCACGGATTCGGTATTGGTCTTGACTTTAAGCCCTGCCTCGGGGGGCGTGGAACAGGACGTCTGTAGCCCCCGTCCTTCGATCTCAACCATGCACATCCGGCAAGCACCATAAACGCTAAGCTCGGAAACATAACAAAAAGTCGGGATATCTATCCCCGCCTTGCGGATAACCGCCAGAAGATTCTTCTCGCCTTCGATGGGGATCTCCCGACCGTCAATATTCACATACTTTACCTGATCCATATCAAACTCCTATGGTTACACACCAACAACAGCGTCGAATTTACACACCTGGGCACATGCCCCGCACTTAATACAGATTTTCTCATCAATAACATGCGTCTTTTTAACTTCCCCCGTGATCGCATTAACCGGACATTTCTTCCCGCAAAGAGTGCACCCCTTGCACTTATCCGCCCTGATCTCGGGCTTGGCAAGCTTGCGACACTCACCCGTTGGACAGCGCTTATCAACAACATGCGCCATATACTCATCTTTAAAATACTTGAGCGTCGAAAGCACCGGATTGGGAGCCGTCTTCCCCAGACCACAAAGCGACCCTTTCTGAACAACGATCGCGAGCTCCTCAAGCACAGAAAGCGTCTCTAGTGTCGCTCGTCCTTCAACAATATCCTCCAAAAGATACAACATCTGTTTAGTGCCTTCGCGACACAGCACGCACTTGCCACAGGATTCCTTCTGAGTGAACTGCATAAAATACTTGGCTACGGCGACCATGCAGGTGGTCTTGTTCATACACACAAGCCCCCCGGAACCGACCATGGCTCCGATGGAGCGCAAGGAATCAAAATCCATCTTTAGATCCAAATGGTCCCTGGTAAGACACCCTCCCGATGGTCCGCCGATCTGAACAGCCTTAAACCCGTCTGGATCAATACGCCCCTTCTTATCGGTGATACCGCCACCGATCTCCATAACGATCTCCCGCAAAGTTGCGCCGAAAGGGACCTCAATGAGCCCGGTATTAGCCACGTGCCCGGTCAGCGCAAAGGTCTTGGTCCCCGGAGAGGTCGCCGTCCCTAACTCACGAAATTTCTCCACCCCCATCCCAAGGATCAACGGGACGGTCGCCAATGTTTCAACATTGTTGATCACCGTAGGTTTTCCCCAAAGTCCTGACTGC
>JADGCU010000119.1 GCA_015228785.1 Candidatus Omnitrophota bacterium | reverse complement strand
GGTTACTGTGGTGCCAGAAGAATTATTCTTGATCATATGCGCCGACGGGTCACGGACTTGAAGGAAGGATATCGTCAGAATCTGGCCATCTTGGGGAGTCTCAATGTAGGCAAGAGCACTGTTCTTCAGAGATTTCTTCTGGATATGGATGACTCCCTGATTATTCCCGTGTACCTGGATTTAGAAAATCGGGATGTTCATTATTTTTCCTCCAAGATGCTGCGCAGTATTCTTTATCACTTTTGCATGATCAAAGGGCTTCCGACGTGTGATGAGCTCCCATCTTTGCTTGAGACCGTAAAGCCCGTTTTACCGCTCACCTTTGAGCGGGCCGTGGCGCTTAACGCCTTGATTGAAAAGGGCAAGTTTGCTGATGCTTATCAGGGGCTTATTGAATTTCCTGAGATCTTTACTCAGGAGACAGGGCTCTTTTGTGTCTTGATCTTCGATGAATTCCAAACGATGGAGGAGTTCGGTATCCCTGATGTTTTTCGGCGGCTTGCGGATAGGATCACAACACAAAAGAATTGTCTTTATATCTTGGCGAGCTCTTATGAGGAGCAGGCGCGCAAGATCCTTTCTGAGAAACTGACACTTCTATTCGGGAATTTTGAACTTGTGACCATTGAGCCATTTGACCTTCGGGCGAGTCAGGGATTTATTGTCTCGCGCATGGGGGAGGTCAAGATGGGGGTGCAGTTGCGAAATTTTCTCGCTGACTTTACGGGGGGTCGCCCGCTGTATCTTGATATCATCGTCCAGGAACTTATCAATTTGAGCGCTATTTATAAACAGCAGGAAATTTATACACCTCTGGTGGTTCAGGCGATCGAGAACATGGTCTTTAGCCGTTGGGGTGCTTTAAGCCGCCATTTTGACCTGGTTCTTAACCGTCTGTGCGTGGGGAAGACAAACCGTCTTGTGATGGATCTTATTATTGCGTTGGTTAATGGTACGCATAAAGTTAAGGATTTGGTCAAGATTTTGGGGGCCAAACAGAACCCCATTATTCAGCGTTTGAATTATCTTGTTGATGAGGACATTGTGGAGCGTAATGGCAGTCATTTTCATATTAAAGACAAACTTATGCGTTATTGGGTCAAATATGTTTTTGAAAGACGCATTCGTTCTATCGAGATGGAACCTGGGCGCCTGAAGAAGGAATTTAAAGATGAGCTGACACGCTCTGTCGGTGAGTTTCAGGTTGTTTGCCGCAAGGATCTTGTTTCACGGATGACAGAGCTTATGTATTGTTTTGATAACGAACAGTTTAGCCTCAGGGGCCGTAGTTATAAGTTGCCTGTCTTTCGGGATATCAAGCTTCTGAAGATGCGTCAGCGAGGCGGACATTTGATAGATGTCTTACATGCCGAGACAGATGAAGGGGTGTGGCTTGTTGTTCTGCGCAAGGAACCGGTTATGGAGAGTGATATCAGTGCTCTCGGTGAGGAGGCCAGAAAGATGGGGCTGAAGATAAGGCCATTTAGGAGCGCATGTGGATCTGGAATGAGCCAGAGCTGAATTCCCTCATGAACCTTTATGAAAAGCCTTATATCATCTGATGAGATTGCTCGCTATTTCCGACACCCATTCTCAGGATATCCCCAAATTACTTCAGGAAGAGATTCAAAAAGCCGATATGATCGTTCATGTCGGAGATTTTTGTGATATCGATCTTCTGACGCGTTTAAAAAAGTCTAAAGAGGTTAAGGCTGTTTATGGGAATATGGACGGTCTTGAATTAAGGCAGGCCTTGCCGCGTCAGGCTATTTTTAAATGTGAGGACGTCACGATCGGTCTTGTGCACGGGGAAGGCGCGCCGGAGAAACTTCAAGAACGTGTGGCGCATATGTTCAAAGACCAGAAAGTGGATGCTATTATTTTTGGGCATTCGCATACGGCGATGAATAAGGTGATCAATGGTGTTTTGTTCTTTAATCCTGGGAGCCCGACGGATGTGATCCGGGCGCCGTATCTTTCTTATGGGATCTTGGAAGTTCAAGGAAAGATCATTAAGGGACAGATTGTAAAAATTAAGTAATAGAGGTCAGGCGGCTGACTTTGAAGGAATCGATACGATGGATCTTCTTTGGGCCCCGTGGCGGGAGGAATATGTGGTGCGAGTGAATAAGAAGTTAAGGAAGGGGTGTACATTTTGCTCGGTCCTGAAAGAAAATAAGGATGAGAAGAATTACATTCTTTTGCGTTCCAAGTTGTGTTTTGCTGTGCTGAATATTTATCCTTTTAATGGCGGGCACGTGATGGTGCTTCCTAAGCGACATGTGGATGATCTGGATAAGCTTACGCCAGCTGAAATGAAAGATATGATGGCACTTGTGGTCAAGGTCAAGGCCAGGATCAAAGAAACGATCAGGCCGGATGCCTTCAATATCGGGTTTAATCTTGGGAGTGCGGCGGGTGCCGGCATCCCGCAGCATATGCATATTCATATTGTTCCTCGATGGAAAGGGGACATGAATTTTATGCCAGCCGTGTTTGGCACAAAGGTCATGCCTGTATCTTTAGAGAGGATGTATCAGGTGCTCGTTGATGCAAACTAGACAAGATATCGAAAAGCTTGAGAAGAAGATCCTCGCGCCTTTTGCCATGAGGAGTGCCGACTCTTGGGGGCGGCGTTATTCCGAGGACGAGCATCCCAGCCGCACGTGTTTTCAGCGTGACCG
>JADGCU010000048.1 GCA_015228785.1 Candidatus Omnitrophota bacterium | reverse complement strand
CAATACGTACCTCAATTGAAAGCCCAGGTAGGCGTCACGGGTGATATTGTCTGGGTGGAGGCGGTTGATAACGGCATGGGCATGTCTCAGGAACTTTTGAAAACTCTGTTCAGAGGAACTCGCTTTACTGAAAAAGCACTTTCTCCGAGTGGTATAAAGAAGAAGGAAGGCTATATCGGGGGGAATGGCAACGCATTACAATTGGTGGTTCCAGGACTTGTTGAAAACAGCTTGAGTGATTTCCCGACCAGGATTATCGTTGAAACGCGTAACGCATCAGGTGCTTTTAAGAGAGAGTGGACGCCGCAGAAGAAGAACTCGCCGGTAGAAATGGGTGAACGATCTGAGCAGGGGACAAAGATCCGGGTTGAAGTTGATTTGAGTAAGGGGAGAAGAGGGCCGGTCAAGGGAGTGCCGGATCTTAGGAACGCAGAATGGTCTCCGGATATGCCTGAGCTCGGGATTCAGGGGAAGACTCTTGTTGAACGTCCTCAAATGGGGAGCACAGCCACCCTATCTGGAACAGGATCGGCTGAGCCAGCGATGAAAGGTGGTATTGATCTGACGCCGTCGAAGATGGATTTGCAGACGACAGGATCAGGGGAAGGGATCAAGTTTAATATCGATCCGGCCATGTTGAAGGAATTGGAGAATGCGCCGGGTTTTGTGCCTGTGATCATGAACATTCAGCCTTTGGAAAGTTTGCCGATGTTCTTGGGGCTCAAGGCTTCTGAGGGCACAGAAGAGCGTATTTCAAGGTCTAGCGTAAGTCATCCGGAAAGTGGAGGTTGGGAAGCTTTGGGATCTTTCAGGATTGTCAGGGTCATTCATGATGGTAACAGGTTTTTCAGGAATCAGGGTTTCAGGGAGAGCTTGAAATGGTTCTTTGCTGAGGATAGAGAAAGCAGGGCAGGGTAGTGAGGGTAGGGTTGGTGCTTAAGAAGGGAATATGTTGTATGACGCTTGTGGCGTTTATGGCTACGAGTGTGTCGCCTTCTTTTGCCCAAACTTTAAGCATGCCCGCCCCCGGGACTATGGTGAGCTTATCTTCAGCCTACCATCCGCCGGTGTTAAAAGGTCTTCAGGTATATGCCAATGACCCGTTTAGGATGGACTTTATATTAAATAAAGGTGATTTCAAAGAAGGTAAGACGTTAGACGTGGGACGTGAGACGTCAGATTCAGCGCTTGAAGCAAAGGCGAAAGGGGGTTCTACGTCTGACGTCAAACGTCTTACGTCTAACGATCTTAAGTCCGAATCTACCCGTCTCATCAAATATTTCCTCGCCGCATTAACGGTTCCCGAGAACGATCTCTGGGTCAACCTCTCGCCTTATGAAAAAGACAGGATCATTACTGATGAATTCGGAAAGACTGGGATGGGACGGGATGTTCTCGCTCAGGATTACATGCTTAAGCAGATCACCGCCTCCGTTATTTATCCTGAAGGGGAAACCGGTAAAAAGTTCTGGGCCGAGCTCTACAAAAAGGCGCAGGAGAAATTCGGCACAACGGATATCCCGGTCGATACCTTTAACAAGGTCTGGATCCTTCCGGATAAGGCCGTCGTATTTGAAGATAAAGACAAGGTATTCATTACGCAGAGCCGGCTGAAGGTGATGCTGGAGACGGATTACCTGGCAACTGAGAAAGGTAAGACGTTGGACGTTGGACGTCAGACGTTAGACGCAGGGCTTGGGGCAGAGGCGGATGAGCGTTCCACGTTAGACAAAACGGGAGTCTCCCGGCCTTCTTCGTCAGACGTCTTACGTCTTACGTCTGACCCCTCTGACCTTCGGCCTCCGACTTCATCTCAAGATCTCGCCAAGAATGTCCTCCGCGAGATCGTGATTCCTATCCTTGAGAAGGAAGTTAATGAAGGCGCGAATTTCGCAACACTGCGTCAGGTGTATCAGTCTTTGATCCTTGCGACCTGGTACAAGAAAAAGATCAGGGAAAGCATCCTGAGTCGCGTGTACGTAGATAAACGGAAAGTTAGCGGCCTTGATTATCCGAAGGGTGAGACGTTGGACGTTGGACGTCGGACGTCAGATGAAAAAGGAGTATACGGGTCAACCACGTCAGACGTCTCACGTCTTACGTCAGACCCCGAAAGCATCTGGAAGCTCTACGTTGAGGCGTTTAAGAAAGGCGCGTACAACTACATTAAGGAAGAACCTGACGCTGCGACTGGTGAAATGATCCCGCGCAAGTATTTCTCAGGTGGCGTGACTCTGAAGGTTGGCCTGGACAATGCCACGGATAAAGACATTGAGCAGGCGATGATCGCTGATGGGGCAGATGATCTGGTCGTTAGGACAAACATATTGCCAGAGGGACAGGAAGCGGGTGTTCTTTTGGAGAAGAGCGCGGCTCCCCCAGAGCCCGCCAAGTTGAGCAGGAAGGATCTTGGGGAGAATGTTTTTGTTGCCACAGATCGTCCTTTTACCGAGTGGGTTTCAGGTTTGGCTGACAGGAAGCTTCCTTCGAAAGATGCTGAGATCCTGGAGCGCATACAAGACCTCCGGGCGAACGAGGAGGGTTCCGAGAAAGTTTTATCACCCGCCACAGATGAGATCATTAGTACTGTGGATGATATTTTTCAAAGAACAGCCAGCAAATACGGTGTGGATCGGCTTCCCTGGAAATTTGTTGAGGCCGCAGAAGGGACGGAAGGAAAAGCGGCCTGGCAGGAACTCGAGAAGGAATTTTCCGAGGAGAGTGAGATTCATCATCAGATCCCTGGTCTCATCAAGGGTATGCTTGATCAGTATGGGTATCATTATCTGGAGCAGAGATCTTCCAAGGCGCTGTTGGACCATCTGCGTCTTCATTTTACATATTTTAAGGATTCCTTCCCGTATTCGTTGATGAGCCTGAGTCCCGGGTTGTCGTATTATCGGGAATATGTAGACCCTGTTACGGGAAGCAAGATTTCTAAGGTAATCTTCTTTACTCAGAGCATGGAATCCAAGATCGAGGTGACGGAGTTTTTCTTTTTAGATGGAGAATTTTATGGGTACGGGCACGGCAAGTTGAGAAGCGGGGACATGGAGGCGTTTAATAACAAGCAGCTTAACAGTATGCGTTTGCTGCTTCATGTTTTCGCGGAGAATCGGGGGAAGAACGGGTTGGCAGGTCGCATGTTTGAAGAGCGCTTAAGGGAGTTCTCTGCTCTTCTTTCGGAAAATGGGTTCTTTGAGGTGCTTGGCAATCAGTTTGATAAAGATGTTCGCGCTTTGCCGTTTTATGCGCGCTATGGGTTTACTCCAAGAAGGTTACCGTGGGAGGCAGACCTGAAAGATCGGATGCTTCTGTATTTAGATCGGGTGAAGAATATTACGCAGCCCATGTTTGAGAAAGAGCGTGAACAGGATCTTTATGGAGACCTGTTTTCATCCATATTGGTCCTTAGAAAAGACCAGGTACCTCAGTCGGCGAAGGCAGGCCCTATGACTGCGCAAGAGGCCGCTGCCGTTGATCGTGACGGGAAAGCGCAGGCCGGGGGCAAGCCGGAAGCCGCGATGAAGAAAGATGAAACGCCGGGCAGTAGTGTCCAGCCGGAGCAGTCGAGCCGTCAGGTCGCAAAAGATCCTCAAGGGAACCTGGTCTTGACGGCTGAAGATGGGCGGAAGTTCACGGCCCGGGTTGTCCCTTACGCCCAGGCGAAAAGTGTTGTTGATGAATGGAATACCAATAATACAACGGGCGATATTCTCCAAGGCTACTGGGATATTCTACTGAAGGAGGATGAATATTTTCTTGTAGAGGTGAGGGATGGGGCCGGGCAGCTTGCAGGATTGGTCGGTGTGCAGACAGCCTCTTTGTGGGAACGCAGGAAAAGTCATTATCTCCTTTTGACGACAGGGGTCATGCAGCCTCTCCGCCGTTTGGGTCTGGCAACAGGTGCCCTCATCAGAGCTCTTGAGGAGATCCTCGAACGTTCTACTCGGGCGAACATCACAGGGGACATTGCGGCCGAACCTATTAATTTAGAGTCTGGATCTCTTCTGGCGCAGCTTGGGTTCAGGCCTGATCCTGATATGGCGGTTTTCCCCGGGGAAGAGGTTGCGAGCTATCAGGAAATGACGCGAGAAGATATAGAGGAGAATCTCCACAAGTGGTGGAGGCTCTCTTTGGATGATGCTCGCAAGAAGGTAGATAGTTATTATTCGCCAAAGCAACCTATTGGTCAGGGGTCTTTGGTGAAGGCCGAGAAAGCGATGAAGGAGGAGGCGTTCTCACAAAAATATTATGATGAGATATTCCCGCGTCTGGAGCGGGAGATCGTGTCTGGGGAGAGGAGGCAGTGTGCGGTTATCTCAGGCCTGTCAGGTAGCGGAAAGACGGCTCTTACAGCTACCTTTGCGCAATATCTGAGGGATAGAAAGCACAGTGTGGTTGTGATCACAGGTGATGATTTTCGTAAATTCAATAAAGCAACACTCGAATATGTTCTTGGGAAGATCTACGTCAGGATGTTATTGGCGTTCCCTCGTGTTTCCCGGGGTAATATTTTGGACTTTGTTCTGAGGAAGTTCTTTGATAAGGAGGCTGTTCAGCAATTGATTGGGCAGATCAATAACGCAGCGGATGGGCAGGAAATCCAGGTTCGCACGTTGGACGGGGAGAAGAAGATCAAAATAGAGACAAATAGCATTGTTTTAATTGATCAAATGCTGGGTATGGAACTTTTCGCCGGGTTGTCTTCTTCATTAAATATTCTTATTAAGCGAGATTTAGAAAAGGCAAAGAGTGGCGCCATTAGCAGGCTGAAAGATAGTGGTAATTTAAGTTGGGTGGAGCAGGTTAATATCGGATTAAATGGGACACGTGAAATCGAAGCTTATTTTAAGAGACTTGTGGATCAGGGTAAATTTGATTTGGTCATAGATATAAATGATCGAGAGGCCCCATTCTTTGTTAATCCCTCTTCTGTTGAAACTGATCAAGGGGTGAGGGCTGTCTTGCCAAGTGAGAAAGGCTCTTTAGAGCTTGCGATGAACCAGAGAACGTTTGATGCATTGCAGGTGAGCCCCGAGACTAAAAAGGCTGTTGGGGATATCCAGGCAGCCTTAGGCGTGGAAGGGATGCCGCCGGATCTTGCGATCGTCCTGTACGGTTCTTATGCCGACAGGATTCCAGGGAAGGAAAGTGATCTGGATATCTTTATTCCTTTTTCAGAGAAATTCTTCGGAAAATATGATCATGGCGCAAGATCATTTAAAAATGGCCCGTATGATTACTACGCTGTTAATGAGAAGATCCTGAAATTTTTGAGAAACAGGGGATATATCTTTAAGTTTCCTAATTCTGAAATTTTTAAGCAGGTGGAGATCCCGACGTTTAGTGTGGGAAGCAGGATTGATGATGATGGCAGATGGACGACGCATGAGGAGGGGAAAGAGATCCTGACCGCTGCGATGCGCAAGCAAAAGAGTAAGGGGAAAGAGGGGGTTCGTACCGGGATCATGGAATTCTCAGATAATAATATGGTCTGGATCATTACGGCGAACAGGGCTGAGCCGGTTCTTTTGAATGGGGCGGGAGTCCCTGCGGTGAGGCGCGACGGCCTGAACGAACAGGCGATGATCGCGGATCAGGTGATGGGGGAAAATCATTTGCTTGGTATCAAAGATCCTTTTAAGGATCCCGGATCACCGGCGTTGGTTAAGTTCTCCAATCTCGAGCGCACGTTGGTCATGATCTCAAAGAATGATTTCGGGAGGAGTGCTTACCTTAATAATTCCAGTGCTTCGACTTGGGGCAAGATTCTTAATATCGGACGTCTGGTCAAGGTGGTGAGGAGGATCTTTTCAACCAGAGATCCCTATTTTTCGGCCAGTCGTTTAAGCAGGGTTAATTTGAATACTATCTTCGTCGGAGGGAAGCAGGGCCAGGGCAATATTGGCGTTGTTTTGGACGCCCCGGATGATCATATTCTTGCCGTGTTAAGGCACATGGGCGAGTCTATTTTGACCTCAGGAGCATCTGGTGAAAAACGGCCGATCGGAAGTTTTATCATGGAGCACCGTGAAGAAGAAGAACGGCAAGGGGTTAAGAATATCCTTTATGTAAAAGGGGAAGATGATCCGGCCCAAGTCGATCCTCAAGAGATTCAGGACCTTTTGGACTATCCTCTCGTCGATGATGAGGATGGCGTGTATGCGATTAACAATGAGATTATTGTTGAGAACGGTCCGGATCTCATGCCTTTGGGGCTTATGTTGGTAGTTCGCAAGAATGAGTCTTACGCCAAAGATATAGAAAGTCTGAATGCTGATCTTGAATACAATGCGGCTCGGGATCTGATATTACGCGGTAAGCCTATTATGTTCGTGGGTGAGGACGGTGTGGATGTTAAGCCTGCCCAGGATTTGTTTATTAAGACATTTTCCCATTATCTCTCGCAGGAGAAACGCCTGGTCGAAGGGCCTCAGGCTGTCTTCACTATTAAAGACGCCAA
This sequence comes from Candidatus Omnitrophota bacterium, assembly GCA_015228785.1. GTDB lineage: Bacteria > Omnitrophota > Gorgyraeia > Zapsychrales > Fredricksoniimonadaceae > JAAYZZ01. The sequence goes on along the minus strand of JADGCU010000048.1, from coordinate 5,734 downwards.
ATCCGAAGCCGCGATGTTTTCAGGTTTTAAGGCTTGGGCCATGAAAGTTGTTGGTAAGGCTGGACGTGAAGAAGCGGGAGAATTGCCGGTCACGGGAATTGTTCATTCAGATGCTGATCATCCGGATGATGGGGTTGTGGCAAAGAGTGTGCATCTAGATACGGCCATCAAGATGCTTGCGAAGCCTGAGGCAAGTTTTTCGCGTGAGGGGACGGTCATTATGTCCAAGGCCATGAAGGAGAAGGATTTCTCGGCCGTGATCCGTCGGATCAGGGACAATATCCGCTTGCGTGGTGCGGCCTCCACACTTCGGTTGCGGCAGGATGGCGGGCGATTCATCCTGGATGTTGATCCCAGAGAGGCTGATGCGTATAAAACGATCGCCAAGACTATGGAAGTGGCCCTGAATTATCTGTTTTCTGATGGCTCGAGCGCGGCCCGTCAGAGGGCTATTCAAAATGCGGCTTCTTTGGGTTCTCTCAAGCGCGGTAGTGGTTTTGATATTTTAGCCGGACAGAGTTTGTTTGGTGTTCTCCAGAGATATTCCCTCCAGAAGCTTGTGTCTAACGAGGTGATCAGCTGGATGGAGAGCCACGGATATTGGACATGGCCTGGGGGGAGAGATGTTCTTCAGGTTGAGGGCAAGTTCTTGGCAGACCTTAGGAAAGGGGTGATCCTGGAGGGGATAGAAAGAAGTCACCCCGGTCTTTACAGTGTGGAGCTTGAAGAAAGTCTTGTGAAGATCGCTTACATGAGCGCGCCGTTGTCGCCGAATTCGAGACAATTTCTTCTGTCTCGTCGAGAAGACGGCCGGCCGCGTTTGGCGGATTATGTGGATAGTGATCTGATGCGCGATGTGATCCGGCGCCTGGGAGGAAAATCAGAGACATTGCCGCCCTTGGTTGACTTTCTCCGATATTATTTCCAGCTCATCCGTAGTTTTGAGTCAGCTCCTGACGGAAAATCCCTGGAAACGGCCTTACAAACACTTCTTTATGATTACAAAAGTTATAAATTTTCCCGTGCGGTCGAATTGGGTCGGGCCAAGGTTGTTGTGAATGGGGAGGTTCAGTTCGCGGAGAAGCATGTGTTGGCAGATCTTGATCCTTTCAAGACGCCGTTTCGTGAGGTGGGTGAGAAGGAGGGCGTTAAGAGTGTTGCTGATTTTTCGGCCTTTGTGGCGGCGCAAGGGGCAGAGGCCGAACATACGGTTTATGTTTTTTCTCATGTATGGGAATGGCAGAATCGCGATTGGGTGCTTACAGCGCGCAATGGCCAGCTCGAGATGAATTATGCCAGTAACACGTATAGTTATGTCTTGGGATATAAGAAGGGTATGCCTGCCGGTAAGCAGAGAGGCCGGCGTCTGTGGGCCAGGCAGGAAGCGGCTCTGGCAGATCTGGAAGATGGGAACGTGACAGTCCGGTGGTTTGCCAAGCCCATGGTTGAGGCTGCCCATGAGATGAACGATGGCTCCTCGATCGAACTGGATCGGGTTCTGGAGAGTGTTGTGGGGAAAACAAGACTTTCTATTGACGATCAAACGCTGCCGGAACTATTCCTGCGTCTTAAAATTCTTTTTGCGCGCGACGGGGTAGCTATGTCGCGAGATCCTAAGACGGGGCGTATTCGGGAGGGGAATGCTGAAGGGCGTGAAGTTTTTCTGGCCCGTTATCCACATTGGGAGGAAAGGGACTTTAGCAAGGAACGTGTGGTAAGCCAGAAAATGGCCAGGCAGGCCAGGCTCCCGGCTCCTGTTGAATTTGCGATGGGGCGTGCCCGGGTTGAGGTCCTTTCAGCTAAAGAAATAGCCCGGCTCTTCCAGGTCTATCATTGGGAAGGCGAGGGCAAGCGGCCCATTGAGATTGAAGATGGGCTTGCGCAATTAACTTTTGGCAAGAAGGGCGGGATCATTCACGAAGGCGGTGCGATATTTTGTAATTATATTGTTTTACATGATAGTCAAAACATGCAGAGCGCGCTTATTCATGCCGCAAATTGGAAGCATCCGGCTGTCACAAAAATGGCACTCGACAAGGCGTTGAAGAAATTTCAGCCTGGGGCGAAAGTGATCGCAGGCATTTTTAGACCCCGCGTGAATCGTGACTTGGCGGGGAAGATCGAGAAGTTGTATCGCGATGAGCTTGATCGCAGGAAGATCCCGAGAGCTGATGTGGAGGAAGATACAGCATGGGGTGATCAGAATCCTGTGAAATTTATTGTGGATGAAGGCGTCTTTGTGGCGATGGGTAAGGACAGGAAGATACTTCGTGCCGTGCGGTTAGTTGATTCCGGCGAGTTAGCGATGGAGAAAGAAGGAACGCCGGAACATGTTGTGAATATTCCTATGGCTAAGGGAATCAGTTTCGGGTTGCCGAAAGCTTATCTGCCCGTGAATGTGTATGTTGGTGATAGCAAGTATGTGATGTTTGAGAATAAGGGGGATATTTGGGTGCGTAAGGCTAATGTGCCTCTGTCAGTCGCCTGGTCTATTTCAGATGGCGCACTATCTTTGCCTGGAGAGGAGAACAGGAAGGCCAAGATCAATGTGAGCCTTAAAAATGATATGGTTACGGTTTTTAATCAGGGAGAGCTTGCGATTAAGATGAATCTTTCGGGTACAGTTATGGGGGTAGAGCCGAAAGGATTTGCGGAACCGAAACTTAATCAGGGTGCGCAGGTCAGTGTTGTAGTGAACGGGGAGATCTACACGCTTACTCGCGATGAAGATGCGGTTTGGCTTACCGAGCCGAATGCGGCTCAGTCTCCTGTGAGGGAAGCAGGCATCGAGAGACCGGGTGTTTTTCGGATCAGATTTGATAAGGAGAAATTACAGATCGAGAACCTTTCGTTGGCGACTCTTTTGGCTCAAGAGGAATTTGTGCGTGAACAGAAACAAGAGATCGTGTTGAGCCCCAAGAGTTTTAGAGATATTCCCGTGAATGGCGAGACAGATCTGGAGTTCGGGCCTAACCATCTGCGGGTGTTCCGTGGTTCGGATGGATTATATTTAAGTGGTCAGGTACACGGGGAGACGATTCGTGAAACGTTCTTTCCTTCTACTCAGAAGTTTGTTGTCTGGCCAAGAAACAATCAGCCAGGACCAGGGCAGAATAATCAACTCGAGCTTATGCCTAATGCGAAAGGTGGGGTGACTGTTAAAAATGTCAGTCCTTATAAGAATGCTAATTCTTCCGACTCGATGGATATTACGGTTCGCTATACCGATCGGGAAGTGCTGGCCGGGGCCGCTGCCGTGGAGGCGAGCCTTCAAGCGCATGGCGAAGCGGCAATGAAGAGCGATGATTCAAAAGGATGGTCCCCTCCGATTGAGAATCGGGTCGCTGAGAAGATTTCCGCAAGTGTCCTAAAGGTCGCACGAGAGATCCATGATCGCGGGATCCGTCATGTGATCATCCCAGGCAAGAGCGCATTTCTTAGTGATACGCTGTTTAGAGCCGCATGGGAAAAACTTTATCCTGATGAACCTGTGAAGATCGCGGGTGTGAGCGGAAAGAAGAATGACGAGCTTTATAAGCCTCGCGATGTGGTGTGGATTCGGTAGTTATTGTCCTCTGCCCTGGGAATTGCTCCGGATAAGATCCAGCAGGAGAAGATCGTTGTACTGGATGACCATGCGAATTCCGGGGCCAAGCTGTCGGCGCTTGAACACAACTTTAAGGGGACGGTTGATTTTGCGGATCTTGCGACTGCCCCGGACTTGCCGTTAGCGCCCGGGATTATTGTGGGGTCACGAGAGGATGAAACGTTCAGGGCTCTCAGGGCCATGGCGATTGATGTCTCGGTTGCGATTGAAGATGGGCCCTTGGAATTGAAAGCGCTGGGTTTGGATACTCGGGAGGATTTTACCAGGGCGCTTAAGTCTGATGAGATGGGACATTGGCAGGATATCAGTCGCATCGTCGATGCTATTCAAGAGGAAGGGTATCAGAAGATTGAATTAGGAGGAACGGTTGTATGTGAACTTAAGGGGAAGGGGGCTTATCCACGGGCGAAATATCAGTTTCGGATGCCTGGCAGGACGAATTGGGATTCTTTGATTGTTGAGATGGAAAATGGTCAGCCTGCGATCGCGCTGAGTGAAGCGTGGGAGAACAGATGGCAGGATCTCAAGATTGAAAATGGACGGGTGAAAATTCTCGGTGTGGAATTTGATGTTAAGACGGTTGCGGAAGAGAACAAGATTATTCTTACCCAAATACATGCGGGTCAGGTGTCCGATGTAAAAGTCGGTGTTGTGTTACCAGAGTCTGATGAGGATAAGCAGACTTTCTATAAGACACTTGCTCAATGGGCTGAGATAAGAAGTCGCGAGGATATTCATAGCGACGTCACTCGTCTTTTGGCGGAACGAGGGGTGGAGATCGGGATAGGGGACAACAGCTTGCGGGTTTATCCTCTGGGTAAGGCGCAGGGGCAAGATAATCAGAAGGGGGCTCTGAGTTTTACGGTGAAAGAAGGGTTGATCGATATATCGATCATGTTGAATCAGGATTTTCGAGGAGGCAGTATTGGGCCGTTGATGTACGCCTGGTGGGCCACGCATTCTCAATTTCGCGATCTGTTGGAACGTTATGAGATCGAGTTTGAGGATTCGTGGCGTGCTCCCGGTGTACAGGCGATCGAGAATTCGGGAATGTTTGATGTTAAACAGGCGTTCCCCGGCGGGCCATTTCGTGCCCGGATCAAGGAGTCTTTATTAAAGAAGGATCCCTCTATAGCTAGAGGTGAGGGCGTGATGACGGGGGCGGCTCGTTCCGGGAACATCCAGGGTTCAGGGGTAGGGGCTCACAGGTTAGATGTGATCTCTTCCTGGGCGAGGGATAGCGGTGGACGTCGACCGCCAGAAGTTGCGGAGATGATGCGGATCATGACAAGAGACGGGATGGCGTACGAAGAAGCGCGCGAATGGCATCGTCTTTTTATCAGTAAAACCATTATTCAATTTCCGGTTGGTTTCTGGAAGAATCAGATCACGGCGAAGAATATGGTTTTTGCGGCTTTGGATGATCTCAAGGTTGATCAGATGAGTTTTCGTGAGGCCAGAGACAAGAAGAATATTGCGGAAATGGCACGTATTTACCGGGAGCGGGTTTTGTATTATCCTGGCGGTCAACTGCAATATTTCCAGGATCATGGACTTGTGGGCATGATGACCAATGAACGTGAGTATTTAGCTAAAAGGAATCATCCGGAGTCTGTGCTGGCCTTTGTCTTTCCTGAAATTCTTGACATCGCACAGGGAGGGTTGACCCAGGATGAGGTTGGGAAGGTTTTACCGCTCGCTTCCAATCAGAAGCCTGAAGAGGTTCAAACGAGGCGTCGCCTTGTGGGGCCTAATGTTGATGTGCTTGGTGATGTCCAGATCAATAAATCCGAACAGGCGACTGGTGCCACCGTCACGAAACCCGCTGAATTGGCGATGAAGTCGGGGGATAAGACGGCGCAGAACGCTATTGAGAAAATTTTCGTGGATCTGAAAAGATGGTTTTCTATCAAATTAAAGGGAGCTGCAGATGCGCAGGATCTGTTGATCTCCCTGCAACACAGCGATGATGCTTCTGCCCTGGCGGTTGCTCAGCCTTTTGATAACGGCGATTCCCCAGCAGGGAAGATCGTTCTCTTAGATTGGCTCGTGAAGGAATATAGCGCAGGGCGAATTTCTGACATTGAAATGAAATATATCATTGCCCATGAGCTCTCGCATGTGATG
>JADGCU010000047.1:3912-12215 GCA_015228785.1 Candidatus Omnitrophota bacterium | reverse complement strand
GACCGTCCCACTTTTCATTCAAGACATAAACTTCACGCCTTAAGACTCCGCTTTTGTAATATTCCCGATAAAACCCATTGTTGACCCCATCATCATACGTTTTTTCCGATACAAGACTCCCTCTTTCATAAAACCGACTAAGCCCGTCGAGATTTCCATCCTTGTAATTGGCCACGATAAGAAGGGCGCCCTTTTCATTGTAAATCCTTGTAAGCCCTTCCTGCTTATTATTCCTCATGGTCATTTCTTTCTTGCGCTTGCCATTAGGAAAATATTCCCAGGAAAAGCCCGTGTTCATGCCATTTTCATAGGTCTTTTCAAGAGACAGAATGCCGTTCTCATAAAATTTGCTGCTGCCATCTAATTGCCCGTCCTTAAAATAGGCCTCTCGCAAAAGCATCCCTTTCTCATCATAAGTTTTTGTCAACCCATCCTGCTTATCATTCTTGTAATTCAATTCCGCGATCAAGACTCCGTCACTGTTGTAAAATTTATACGGGCCCTCTTTCTTTCCACCTTTAAATGTTGCCTCTTCGACAGCTTGCCATTGGGATAATATTTCTTGCTCGCACCATGCCTCTGTCCATTCTCGTAGAATGTTTCCTCAGAAACAGTATCATTCAAAGAAAAATACTTCTTAAGCGACCCCTCTTTGAGTCCCGCCTTATATTCCACCTCAAGTTTTAACTTGCGATTTTCTTCATAAAATTCCTGATACCGGCCATCCCGTTTTCCATCTCTATAAACAGAGACACTCTTAATGTGTTTCTTATCTTTATCATAATACTCGACGATTTCTTCCGTTTCCTGGAGCTCTTCTTTCTGCGGAACAGGGCGGGAACATCCCGGACAACCAAGTGAAGTTAATAAAAGAAATAATAGAAATATAGATTTTCTATTTAATAACAGGGGTTTATCTGAAAAGAAAGAAAGACAACCCTTGCGAGCTGTCTTTATCTTATTGAACATAATATGTGCCATGCGTCTATTTTACATTTGCGCCTCATCGAAAGCAAGGCAGAAACTCTGATTTTTGCCTTGGTCTTAAGAACTTCGATATCCCCGCACAAAAAACCATCCTCATCATAACTATCCATCTATTTAAAATGTTTCATCACCTGCGGCCGTGTAAAATAATAGATGACACAAAGAGAAAAGATCCCATCAATCATCCAACGAAGAATCACCGCAATCCAGACAAATGTTTCTAAAGAAAACATGGATCCACGTAAGCGATACAAAGGCTCTGAATATATAAACTGCGCACTATAGGTATGTCGCAACGGAAGCGTCATCACAGAAAAAACAGAAAGCCACAAAAGGCCCTTACGCAATACATTAGAAAAACAAAGAATGCCAATCCCCGCACATAAACCGACCAGCCTAAGCACATAAGAAATAACAAATCGGATCTTAATGATGTTTTCAGGCCATTCATGATTAATATGACGATACGCTTCATATGTGGGAATCAGATGAAGCTGATCAATCGACGTCGAGACAAGAATAAAACCAAAAATAAGAACCCCAACGGGCTTATGTTCTTTAAAATCTAAGAACCATGCCTTAAGCGACATGCGACAGTCCCCTTCCGCTCTTTACGTTATAAACTAACGCCAAATACTTTTCTCGCCGCCATGCCGACCAAGAATGTGATCGTCGCAATGCTTAAACTTAAAACTGCCATCTCAATAAATCGCTCTCTAAAATTCAATCCCTGGGAAACGGATGTGTAATAAATAAACACAGATATAGCCAAAAGCGCAAGCCCGATCGCAAGAGCAAGACACACAAAAATGTTACTCAAAAAAAAATACGGAGTAACCAGCACAATGACCGCCACAATGTAGGAAACGCCCGTATAAAGGCTTGCCTTCACAGGATCCTTATCCTGCTCCTCATGCTTGGTTGCTAAATATTCGGAGGCTGCCATAGACATCGCGGCTGCGATCCCCGTGATCAAGCCCAGCATGCCGATCAATCGTACATTTTGGATCGCTAACGTGAACCCAGCCAATGCTGCGGTCAATTCAACCAGGGCATCGTTGAGCCCCAAAATAACAGAGCTGATATATTTTAAACGTTCCTCGTCAATAAGATCAACGAGCTCCCGCTCATGTTTCTTTTCATCCGCAGCAATATCCACAATCGTAGGGAACGACTGTTTCATCTCAATATAAACATCTCCGGCCAAATGTTCATCGCGCTCCATCAGCTTAAGCCCAAAGTTCAACCCCATGACCCTGGAAACCAAGACATAGAAGAAAGCCTTCGCATTATCAGGCGTCACGTCCTGCCCTGTCATTTTCTTGAAATACTCATAATGCGCCAGCTCCTCCTTCGAGATCCTTCTCAAGATATCTGCATGAGAACTTTTCTTAACGATCGCCGCAAGCTTTTGATAAACCAAATGCTCGGTAATCTCATTTTTTTGGACGGCTAATAATTTCTTCTTCAATTCTTGCGTCACCATAAATGCCCCCTCTGATAAATACCTTGTGGCCTGAAATAGCCGCCAACTCTTCCTTCCCCACCATCTTTATAATTGTCATTGTATAAATAATACTTGGGAAGCTTCAAAAGACAAGATTTTTGATTCGAGACAGGAAAAACCAATGCAAGAAAAAAGCCCGTATCAAGATATACATGACACGGGCTTTCATGTTTCCTTAATAATAACTCACGCAGCTACTGGCGACGTCGATTCTACCTCACTGAACAACGGCACACTAGCCGCTGGCTGAATGTTGAGGATCACCGGCACCAGACCATCGATCTTGATATTTTCCAGATCCTGCTGACTGACCGGGAGCGGAACCCCCTTGCCATCACGCTTGATCTGCATGTCCAGATTCGCTGCGTTCAAATCAATACCACCATATTCTTTCTTCATCGCAGGCCCACCAATCTCAGAATCCGGCATCGTATAATCACCAACACCTGAATAAGTTAATGCAAGACGACTAACTATGCCATCATCTCTAAGACTAACCGGAGTAATATGACTAATATTATCGCGAAGAATTGCAGCATCTTGACTCTCGACTTTAATACTATTAATACTCGCTTCAAGCGCCCAAAAATGCCCCTTCCCCTCCTTTAAATATTCTCTATATGCCCCGGCAAGAGACACCAAGATCTTTTCCCAAGCAGATTCTCTCCCCTTATACTCAACGGGCGTACGAATCTTCCCCAGCTCAACAACGACCTGCGAAAGCAAAGCAAGCAAAACTTCACGATTTGCCCCGTCACGCATATCTAAATTTATCTGAGGCAGCTTTAACATTCTCTTTGCGGCAAAAGAAGCTGTAAATTTAAAAATATCTTCCCACGCATCAATTCTCCCTATCTCTTTTTTCGGGTCAATACTAATACTCGATGGCTCATTAAATAAACGTTTACTGTCCAAAAAATTGTTTGCTGCCGCGCGTTGCCGGTCCTTCAGTTTTCCAGGCATTGTCAACGCATTCTCATATCCAGACAGAACGAACACCGCAAGCATCTGTTTCTTAACAAGCGGCATCTCACCCGACATTCCCTGAACAAGTTGATTAACGATATCGGTCCTCACAGCTACTTCAAATGGAGTTTCTTCATAATTAAAAAGTTCTCTCGAAACCTCTTCCGGAAACGCCGTCATCGCGGCCTCTTTCTCCGGCGACACGACATTAGACCCGCCCTCTTCGACAACCACCCCTACTGCGTTATCGCCCGCATCCTTCACCCAACCAGGGACTTGAATTGACTCCCCTGTAATCTTAGATATTTCCCAGTTCGTATCGATCCAGTTCTTTAACTTTCCCGCTTCTGTTGCGAGTGTCTCATCACTCGACGAATTTTCATACCCCTCCAGCTCCTTCATCACACCAGCCCTAAAATGCTTCTTTTCATCAGCCGTCAACATCAATTTATCTTCTTCGGGACGCTCAACAAATAATTCCAAAATCGTAACCCTAAGCTTATTCATACGCCAAGAGAACGCAGCCTCAGGCTTGCCAACGAGATTCTTCATAGACCTCAAGTTGGCCAGGATATCCGCAAGTTTAACTCCCTGATTAATACGAACATAATAATCGTCATACCACGCATTCTCGGGAATCCATATCTTACGAGGGGCGCGCACAGCACGGAGATAAAAAACATAATTGGCCAAACGTTGCAAATCCTTCTCGTCCATATTCTCAGCGCCATATTTCTTCAAATCCGCGTCAATATCTGCCCTAGCCTTTGCTATCCCGGAAACGTATCTTTCCTGATTCATATCGTATTGATTCGATAATATCCTTGAAGCAAGCCTCAGTTGAGCGCCACGTGTCTGATCCGCTGCCAGGCTAGCCCTTATTATCTGAAGACGAGCAGTCTCACGTGCGATAGCCTCACGATTTTTAGCCTCCTGCTCCTTAAGCCTGTCGATATGCCTTTCCAACGAACTCACAAACGCTTCCTTTGTGCGAATGTTCTGCGCCACATAATTCTTGATCTGCGCATAGGTCCCTGGCTCATCCTCACGAGTATCATGATAAGCGGCAATGACATAAGACAGAACATCCGCATCTGGAAAGATCTCAGACAACGCTTCCACAGCATCAAGAATATGAGCAAAATAGGGCTCCTGACCATCATCTCGCTTGACATGACGATGGACGAACATGGACGTGTACAACGCCTTGCGTAGGCGTTCCTGATTCTGAGAATCAGCCATCTTGTTAACCAAAGCCTTAACACGTGCCTCAAGCCCCTTACGAACAGTCGCATCCGCATACCCAGCCACATCCTGGGGATCTTGCCCCATATACTTTGCTCTCAATTTCTCCAACTTGTCGGCACTAAATTTGGCCATATCGCGAGCCAGAACATAATCCTTGTCCTTTGTGTCAAAATCCAAACTCTGCCAATCGCCAGCCATGGGCCCCTGAGATCTCTTAAGCCCCTGATCAAAACCACGAAGCCACAAGACAGAAGCCCATGTGGCATTCAGACTGTTGGCGATTGCTACCATAATAGGATCATCAGAAGGAATCACATACTGGCCATCTTTCATCTCAGACAATCTATTCAAAAGCTGTTCAATGGAACGATTGCCATCCTCTGGATCAACGGTCAGGGACCTCACCGCGGCAGCCAACCCCCGAGGCGCTGCCATGTTCTGTCCCAGAAATTTCGCCTTATCAACATCTGACATAGACTTATAAGCGGCTCTCATCTTTTCCGCCTCTTCTTCTCTGACCTGATCTAAACCCACCTCTCCTATCCTCTTTTTTATGCCATCATCAAAATGTGTGACATAAGAAAGATTCACCCCTATGGCAAACTCCAAGATCTCTTCCTCGCCGCCTCTCATCAGCTCACCCAGCAGGATCGATTCCACAACCCTCGGCCGATCAGCGGCATTGGGCAGAACGCCCACAAAGTCCATGTAATTCGCCGTCATCGCGGCTTCATACTTCTCCGTTGTATCCTGGGTATAGACAGATGGCAACAAGGCCAGGCGCGTATCCATGCCATCAAGATTCGGCATGTTCATCGCGCCTGCGCCCTGATTACCTCGATTGGAGGGAACTGCCTTCTGAAATAATTTTTCTATATTATCAATGATCGTCTGCGGGTTGACCGGATTATTACTAGCATCCCGCAGTCCTGTAAGTCCCGCAATCTTCGGCTTTAAAAGCTCCCATTCCCCGGCCTTCATCATCGTTATTATTCCCCGAGTGACCAAGGCATCCTGTCCCTGTCCTTTACTATTCTGTTCTGCTGCGGTGTTAAGCAGATCGATCAAACGTTTTTCGAAGGATTGAAACTGCTGAAGAACATTCTCCGCATTTGTCTGAAGACCAACACCCGCCGCATTACCTAGTGCTACCTTTTGGTTATCAAGACTGTTTTGCTCCATCGCCTGGATAGCCTTTAAGATATCCGCCGCATTGGCCGGCTGCCCATTCAGAGATACCCCACTTAAATCTGGCAATCTTCCATTAAATCTTTCATACGCACTATGCGCTCTACTGGCTGCCTTCCCATACCAATACGCAGCCTTCTCAAATCCATCTTTATCTTTGGCCGCAGCAAAAGCAGCTTTCGCCTTATCGATATCCGCATCAATATCTGTCATCTCCGTAAGAATAGTTCCTGCGGCCTTGCCACTCTTAATGGATTTCATCGTCTCTCTCATGGCCTGGAGCAGATTAATAACATTTTGCGAAAGATCCTGATGCCATATCACCTCTGGATCTGCGGCCATATCCTTTAATTTTGTCTCGGCGTTTAACAGATCCGAAATCACCTTCTCTGAATTACGGGTTGCCTCATCTATATCGAGCGAATCGAACAGTTTCTTCACCGTCAAATAATCCCACCAAAACCCGTTGCCTCTCATTAAATCTTTCACCGTGTTGCCGCGCCACTCAGGATGTTTCAAAAGCTCCCTCGGATGGACCGTGTACACCTTCCCATCAGGCGCACGAACTCGGATCAACTGCGGAAATCTACCCTCCTCAACACCCTCTTTAGAGATGCTGCCCACGACGCGCTGATCGGCAAAAAAGACCATCCCATCAGGCAAAATGAGCAAATTACCCACATGCCCCTTCTGCTTGGCCGAGTCATAGGTATTGCCTTTCTCATCTTTCAAGACTTCAATGACCTGGACATACGTATTGCCCATATCATCTGCGATAAGTGCGGTCATTTGAGACGCCGAACTACAATTGTACTCATCATCAAAAACCGCATGCCTCATCTTGCCTCTTTCCGCCACGTATTTCTGAGCAGACAAAAGGACCTCCTGGATCCAGCGAACATGCTCCTTGATCAAGATCGAGAGCTTCTCCCTGTCACCACTGGCAATGGTCTCGGAAAATGCTTTACTTAAAACCGCTTTTTGAACGGCGTAGGGATCGTCCGTTGACGCATAGAGCTGAGGGTCATTCAATAGTCCCGGAAGGATCGTCATCTTCAAGTCATTGGGCACAGCAACTCCACCGTTGGCCTTTATATAATTTCCAAAGATCACTTTCAATCGGGCATCAACGGCATTCTTATTGATATGTTCTACAATCCCGCTGGCCTGCCCACTAATAAGATTATTCTTAGCCGCATCATCTCTCATCCACTTTTCTGCTGCTGGATTGATCGCCAAAGCCTGCTGAATGAACATCACAGACAAAAGCCCGATCATCGCTTTCAAAGGAAAGCGCATCCTCACCGATCTTTTCGCAATCGCTGGCACAGACAAAACAAAATTCTTCACTGCTCTAATGCCCTTGACCGCATACGGCGCTTCAGAAGAATTTTTCATGGCACTGTTAGCCAGATCAAAATTCTCTGAACCTGATTTTGAGAAATCCCTCTGTGCCATGGCCTTTTCCACTCTCTGCACCATAGCCGGATTCGCATCCTGAGCCGCACCCGTACCCACCGTTCCCCCCGAGAAATACTTGCGCGGGATCACCTCTTGCGTAAAGCGATCCACGTCTTCCTTGATCATATTAAAGACGCCCTTTTTGAAAGCCTCCACATACTGCCCGTAGATTTCCTTATTACTCTTGGGATCCTGATCAACACCCTTACCCTTCCCTTTATCTGTGTACAGTTTGCTTAAGATAGACTCTTTAAGGGCGCGCTTATACCATGCGGCCAGAAGCATACCGCTGTAAACCTGGCGGAGCGGCGCAAAATTCTTCCCCTCGTTCACTTCTTTTTCAATGGCAGGGATAATGACTTCCAGCATGACCTTGCGGGAGATCGCGGTCGCCTCATTTTCCTCGGTCGTTGTCATGTCGGGCCGGTTTTCCTTGGTCGCGAGATAGTCTTTCTCAAGCATAACCTTCAGATGCTGCTCCAGAACATAAACCATATTGCCGCGCTCATAAATCACGACCTTATCCGGGATAATCCATACCTTATTAAAAGTGTCGGATTGAATTTCAGTTGTGCCAAACTTTTGATAAGCCTGATCATAAACCCCGTCCCAGAATTTCTTACCCAAGTCTGTATCAGGATTGGTCAAGGAAGAGGAGATCTGCTTGAGAAGATAATCCTGAGCCAAAAGATCGCGTCCCATCTCAGTCATGCCAAAACCATCAGGAATAATCCTGTCTTTTTCATAAGGAGACAGGTTGACCCACTGGTCCGTATCAGGAACCGCAAGAGAGGCGAGAAAATACTTGATGAGTTTTGTATATTCGGCCTGTTTCTGTTCCTGGGTAAGCGGCTCATCCCCGCGATAGATGACGAAATCAAATTTGAAAGGATCTGCGGGATTGATCACCATGGCCTTGAGGTAAGCCGTTGTAAATACAGGACTT
>JADGCU010000047.1:3342-3756 GCA_015228785.1 Candidatus Omnitrophota bacterium | reverse complement strand
ACGTTGAAAACAGATTCAACGATTCTCCACCTTTATAAATATAGTATATAAAACATCCAAAAAGAGCCTTTTTGGCATTTATTGAGAAAACGCTTTCTATATATAACTATATTTTAATTATATTGAGACTTCGAAGGGAATCACTTTAATGCAGGAACATCCTGACACGTGGCCACACCATCTCCCACCTTGGCCTTACCAAATTCTTTACTGGCTGCCTCAAACTCCTTGGCAAATCCCCAGGACTTAATAAGCCGGTTGGTTTCCCGTTCCGCCTGACAAGAAACATCATTTCGCCGAAGATGATCCAGTACCCGGTGCGCGATCTCATGAGCTACAATCCCCATAATCGCGTCTGAAGATCCATCGACCAAGGCATCCCTCAACTTTATCAGCGTCATGCCTTGTTGAAAC
>JADGCU010000047.1:1301-3240 GCA_015228785.1 Candidatus Omnitrophota bacterium | reverse complement strand
AGGACTGGCCGACGCCTGTCCATAACTTTTGTAAGCGCCTCTTGGGGCAAACGCATCATAACTTCCCGAATAGCCGGGCCGATCTTAGAATCCATAAACGACCCGGAACTGAATTCTGCTAAATACGCATCAACGGCCTTGGCACGTTCTTGGGGAATGCCGAGATCCATTCTTACACCTCTTACGCAGCCCAAACACCCCACCGTCAAGAAAAAGACCCCTATAATAGGAAAAAACCACCTATTTCTTTTCTGCGCCATTAAATCACCTCAATCCCGTTATAACAATAAAACCCCACGCAAAAGAAATTATAGACACTCCCTTTTATCTTGCCCACACATTTGAATAATATTACACCACCTTAAAAATGAAAATCGCAGGCCGCTCTTAACGAACAACCTGCGACTTTCTGATCTTCTGACACCTGATTACTGAACCGCTTCCATCTCCAGGATCTTCTGCTGCGCGGCATCAGCAGGTTTCCAAAACCACCCCTGCGGATCCCAACACTGCGCATAAAAATAATCACTGATGACCTTCTGGTAGGCCTTCTTCGCCTCAGCCTTCATCCCTGCGGCATCATAAGCCTCACCGAGGACAAACATCCCGGTCCCCACATCATTGAGCGCCCAGTACATATGAATTTTCTCAGCCGGGAGTTGAGGGTATTCCTTAAGAGGGATCTGCATATCCTTGGCTGTCTTGCTATAAAGATGCTCGAGTTTCATGTTATACGCAACCACTTCTTCAAGATTCTTCTTACCCAAAGAGTCCCACATCTTGCGCACGATCACCTGGGATGTCATATCACCGAAATCAAGGTCCAGACCCTTCTCAATCATATAAAGACCATCAGCAGCCGCCTCAGCTGGTCTCCAAAAACTCTTACTTGGCGGATCATAGGCCTGACCAAAGGAGAATTCATTGACCACACGCTGGTACGCAACCTTAGCCTTGTCAAAATCCTTGACCTTGCGATAGGCCTCGCCCTGAATAAAAAGGGATGTGGCCACATCATTGAGCGCCCAATAGGAGAAAATATTCTGCGGATCTCCCGCCGGATACTCCTTAAGATCGGCCTGCATCTTGGCTGCGGGCACAGCATACATATCAACACATTTATTGGTATACACCGCGACCGCCTCGGTATCTTTCATGGCCAACGACTGCCAGGCCTTGGTGGTCAATGTCGATGATTTGTGATCCCCGAAATTGCGCGGGCCCGTTGTTGTCACCGTCACCACCACAGGAACAGCCGGTGCGGCAACCTCAACAGGTGCGACAGGCTGAGCAACAGGGACTTCAGCCACCATAGCTTCCGCCTCCTTCACGTCTTCTATAATAGTATAATCTCCCTTATGAAGACAGGTGTCACACTGCTTATCCCGACACTTAAAAGAACATCCTGACATACTCAACGCCAAAACAGAAATACTGATCAAAAATAAAATAATTCTCTTCATATTCCATATTCTCCTGTTGTTAAATAAGCCTGCCCGACGATTCGAACGATGGAATATAAAATAACATAAAATAGCATAATATGGCAATAGAAATAATAGAACTACAGAGGATGTCACTTTGCCCTCGCCAGGGAACAAACATCTACTTAAAATTACAATAACTATCAATTGAGATCAATAATAAAACTCATGTCTTCTTTTTCTGTAACGAGCTTGGGATCCTTTCGCCAAAGCTTCACATGGATCCTGGCCGGAAGCCGTTTCCAAGAAACCTTCAATTGAGACTGAAAAGGACTTTTATTATTACACCCGCCGGGATAACCACAACTTTTCCCTGGATGAATAAATTGTTTAATAGGGATCTTTTGATCAAAGGCGGCGTTAATGTTCTGAGACAACGCAGAATCGATCGCCACAAACTTAAAACCAAAATCCCGGGCATTATAATCCGATAGATATAAACTTTTAGGATCATC
>JADGCU010000047.1:0-1277 GCA_015228785.1 Candidatus Omnitrophota bacterium | reverse complement strand
CATATCGCACCAAGGCCGCATAAAAACCGGAAACATTGTATGTCACACTCCCCCATGCCCGACCTTCATCCCATGTCAATTGTGTCGGCTCTGGATAGAACTCCTCAGATGTCGCGGAACGGCCATAGGCCATAAGCCCGTGAGCTTCCTCAACACCCACCAAAAGATAGGGATTGCGAATAAAACGAGATTCTTTAGAATTTCCCAGTATACTTTTCCTCCCGGGCCCATAATGACAGATCCCCAAAAGCCCCCACCATGGCTTGCCAGACTTCATACGGCCAAAAACTTGCTTACTCGGGCGGTATTTGCGAGGCGACAGGTCCGGGACCTGATCCACGGCCCTTTGACGAAGATCAAGAATATCTGCGCGACTCTTTCCATTTAAATCCATAACCGAATTTAAAGAAATATTAACATCAGCAACAGCATGCGCGGAAGCGCACAGAACCAAAGCACCTAATAATAAAAAAAATAATGACCTCTTAAACATAGGCTCTTTTCCTTTAAATCAATCGTTCTCACTTCCCTATTAAGTATACCCCCAAGCCTTCTGTTAACCACAAAATTGAGAAATATCCTTCCCCATCATTGGGGCAATAAACAACCTCAAAAGAATCCCAGGCGCCCAAACATAGAAAATGTAGAAAATATGGATTGAAAAACGCCCTAATTAAGACATAATATGAAACTGAAGGGAATTTTTATGTATAAAATCCTACTCGTTGATGACGATCCAACATTCATTAAGATGCTGGCCACCCATATTGAAAAGGCTGGTTATTCTGTAGATACAGCCTCTGATGGCCATGTTGCTCTGGCACTCTTAAAAAAGACAAAACCTGACCTTTTGGTCCTGGATATCTTAATGCCCACGGTCAATGGCTATGAGGTCGCGCATTATATTAAATCTGATCCCGATCTTGAAAATATGCCGATCATCTTATTTTCTTCCCATCCCTTCCAACCAAATGATGAAATTAACGACCTGGTCGGAATTTATTACCTCAATAAATCCTGCAACCCCAAAGAGTTGACCGACAAGATTTCAAGAGTCCTTGAACGCCCCGCCACGCCAAGAAAAATCGATGAAGAAGTAGTCCAAGAGAATTTTAAAGAATTCTTCAAGTACGATCATAACGTCATTGACGGAATCAAAAGAATCATTAAGTTCAGAATTGAAAAAACTCTAAAAGAAAAATCTGACGAAAACAGGTTTCTTCAAGATTAAAATCCCCGCATAAAAGTTCTTCCCCAAAAAACACGATACTCAACAA